>NZ_JANGCA010000030.1:0-56478 GCF_024463855.1 Clostridium sp. DFI.1.208
ATCATTTTTGGCATAATAAATGGCAGAAACGTCGACTATTTTTGGGTTTATGAAGTACGTTTCTGCCACAGATATTCTATCAGATTTTAAAAAGACTGTCGACAGTCACTTTGTCAACAGTCTGAAGGATGGTACCTATACCATCCTTGCGGACAGTGACACCTATGCCAGAGCGAAGGTGCTTTATACGCTGCAAAAGCGCAGCTATGACAATCTCGCAATCACCTATGGCAGCAGCTTCCTGAGTCTGGAGCAGGGCGTTGTGGAATTTGCGACAGCCAAGGACTGCACGCTGAATATCACCTACACCAATGATGCAAACAAGGAGGAAGGCTATACCAACGGCTGCTATGGCATCGATGCGGCATTTCTGGAATACAATCCTGGAACGCAAAAGGTAAAGTTTCGTCTGTCCGGTGTTACCGGATGGGCAGATGCAGCCGATGTCACTATCTATCCCATTGAGCAGGTTCCCAATGTTTCCTCGTTTACGGTAAAGAACGGCGTTTTGCAGCATCAGCTGAAATCCTCGCTTGCAACCGCTGCCTATGACAACATCCTGCAGCTGGGAAGCGCCCCGCAGCAGCTCAGCGAGGGGGTTACCTACTATAGCTATGATACCCATTATTTCTATGATAATTACGCTGTGATGATTGAAGATTATCGAAACAACAGCTTTGCGCATGCAGTCAATGCCAATGCCCCCTACTATAATTATTATCAGTATCTGAACCATCGTTCCACCAGCGCCTATTCGCAAAAGGATGTGGACGATTATCTGAAACATACGTTGGCTCTGCAGCATACGATTACCGCCTTTTATGATAAGGACAACTATATCCACGACGTGCTCACACAGTCCCTGCTTTTACAGGCGGAAGCTGCCTTCTTCCAGTATCAGAATCAATTCGGAGCACATGCACTGATGATGCTCTCTCTGGCGGAGAATGAGAGTGCTTTGGGAAGAAGCTACCTTGCCTATACCCGCAACAATCTGTTTGGACATGCCGCCTATGATTCCGCTGTAGAGGAAAACGCCTCCCGCTATACCAGCACCGCAGGCAGCGTTTATTCCCATGCTCTGCATTATCTGTCCAATGCGTATTTGAATCCCAGCCAGTTTCAGTTTCACGGCGGCTTCTTTGGAAATAAGGCGGGAGGCATGAATGTATCCTATGCCTCTGATCCCTACTGGGGAGAGAAAGCAGCACAGTATTTTTATGAAATGGATCATGCCATGGGGGACAAGGATCACAACCGCTATGCACTGGGCATTGTAAAAAACACCGGTGTTTCCATATACAAAAACGCAGACAGAAAAAGTGAGGCTGTCTACAGCATCAAAAAAGGCTATGATGCAGCTTTGATCCTGCTGGAAAAGCTGGAGAACAAGGATGGCGTCTGGTATCGGGTGCAAAGCGATCCCTCACTTGACAAGCAGCAGAAGCAGCTGGAGGGCGGCTACAGCTTCAAGGATAGCTACGGCTTTGTGAAAGCGGAGGATCTGTCCACCATATGCAACAGCAAATACATACAGGATAAGGCCTATGTGGATATCACCTTTGATGCCAACGGCGGGACCTTTTATCCCGACGATAAGAAAATCGTTTTGCAGGTGGAAACCGGAAAGACGCCGGTCGTACAGGCACCGGTCAAGGATCACGCCCTCTTTGATTCCTGGGATATCAAGCCCGAGCCCGCAAGGGAATCACTGACCTACAAGGCAACATACAAGGATGTCAAGCAGATCGTATTGACACAGATGCCGCTTACCACCTATGATGTAAACGAATCCCTCGATGTCAGCGATGGCAAAATCCGCGTGGATTTTGCGGATGGTACAAGCAAGGAGGTTTCCATGACCACCGATATGGTGGAGGGCTTCTCCAGCAAAAAGACAGGAACGAAAACACTGAAGGTGACCTATGCCGGCTGTACACTGAATTATGAAATCAGGGTATCCGATGAGCTGACAAAAAAGCAGGAAAACATGCAGCAGCGAGCTGCGGCGATCATCAAGCTGTACGATGGAAAAACCGATTTGAACGATGAGGCACTGCAGGAGCTGGAGCAATTCCGCAAGGATGTGACCGCATTTCCTCTCACACCGCTTGCAACGGAACAGATACGCCTCATCGACCGTATTCTGCAGGAAAATCTGAATCCCCGCTACAGTGTCATCATCAAGGATAACAGCCATGATTTGCAGGTATCCGGTCTGTCGATGGCACGGACACAGGAAACCAGCTTCCTCAATACCCTTCTGCCGAAAACTATCGTCATGAAGGTAAAGGATTCCATAGATGAGGAGCAGAAAGCACTCGCAACGAAAGTAGCCAAGGCAAATGGCACCAAGGTCGAGCAAGCCTTCTCTATTGAAGGAACGGATGATTTCTCCTCCCTGAAGCTGAAGCAGGAGGCAGTGTTCTCCATCAAAAAGCCGAAGGACAGTAAAAACAAACGGTATCGTATATATTATGTGGATGGTCAGGATGTCTATCAGATTCCTACCGAGCAAAGTAAAAGCCGTATTCGCTTTACAACGGAAAAGCTGGGCAGCTATGTTGTGGTATCCGCGAACCAGCGCAGCATACAGGAAGCAGACGATATGACAGAGGTAAATACGATTGCGCTGAATGGAACTAATTATATCCTGCGCTATATACTATTGCCGTGTCTGTTGCTGGCACTGCTCGTATGCCTGTTAATCACGGTGTATGTATACCGCAGACGGCATCCGAATCTGCGCTTAAAAAAGCCATGGAAAAGGGGGAAGCTGAAAAAAGCGCAGCATAAAGCAGATACAGAGGATAAGCAGTAGGAAAGAAAACAGAAGAAATCACGTGCTTCCTTGTGATTTCTTTTCATTTGACATACAATACTATATGAGGTGATCACACATGAAACGTAATGAAATAGATGCACAGCTGACCTGGGACCTGCGCTTTCTCTTTGGAAACCAGGAAGCCTTTGAAGCCCAGTATGCACAGGCACAAAAGGAGGTCGGGCTGCTGCAATCCGCCCTTCCCTCCCTTACGGTTGACAAGGACAGCTTCATCAGCTTTATGGAGCATCAGGAAACACTGGAACGCTATCTGGATAATCTTATCAGCTATGCGAAGATGAGCTGTGATGTAGACCCTGAGCACACACAAAATCAGGAAAATCTGGCACGCAGCTATACCCTGTATCAGCAGGTGAGTCAGGCCTTATCCACGCTGCCCCTGGTGCTGATTCAAAACAGGGAACAAATCGAGCAGTGGCTGGAAACCGAGGAATGCAGAGACTTCCGTTATCCGATGGAAGAGGTGTTTCGTACCATACCACACCGACTCAGCGAGGAACAGGAAGAACTGCTTGCACAGGCGGGAGAGCTGATTCGCAACCCGCAGGAAACCTTTGAGAGCTTCCGTTTGCAATTCGAGCCTGTCCATGTGGATGGAAAAGAGGAATTTTTGAATGAAGGAACCTATCAGCAGTTTTTGAAAAGCCGTGATCCCATGGTGCGAAAGGAAGCCTTTGAGCATTTCTTCACCGCCTATAAGACCTATCAGAATGTGTTTATGAATCTGTTGAGCGGTCATGCCAGAGGTCAGATATTTGAAGCCAGATTACGCAATTTCTCAAGTGCACTGGAAGCCTCTTTGTTTGCGGATGGTGTTGACCAATCGCTGTTTGACAAGGTGCTTTTCATGGCAAACGAAAAGTACATCGATGGCATTCACCGTTATTTTGCTGTACGCAAGCAAATCAGCTCGCTTGCAGTACAGCATGTGTACGACATTCAGATTCCACTGGTGGATACAGTGGATATCAGCTATACCATCGACGAAAGCTTCGATATTCTCAAGCATGCCCTTGCACCGCTTGGCGAAGACTATGTGCAACTGCTGGATCAGGCAAGAGAGGAGCGCTGGATTGACTTTCTGCCATGTGCCGGTAAACAGGGCGGAGCATATTCCGGGGGAACCTATGATTCCCGACCATATGTACTGACCAATTTCACAAACGATTATCCATCTTTAAGCACGCTGGCTCATGAGCTGGGACATTCCATGCATTCCTGGTATTCCCGTCACCATAACCGGCCAATGCTTTCCCATTATACGATTTTTGTCGCCGAAGTGGCATCCACGGTTAATGAAATCCTGTTGAACCGCTATCTGCTGGATCACAGCGATCGTGAGGATGAAAAAGCATATCTTCTTTCCAACCTGCTGAATCAGCTGGTTGGTACGCTCTATCGCCAGCCGATGTATGCGGAATTTGAAAAACAGCTGTATGCCATGCTGGAAAACAAAGAAGCGGTTTCTTCACAAAAGCTGACCTCCCTGTACATGGAGCTGTCCAAGAGGTATTATGGAGATGCCGTGGAGGTGGATGATCTGCAACGCTATCATTGTTATTATATACCGCACTTTTATTACAATTTCTATGTATATAAATACACTCTGGGAATGTCTGTAGCGATTAGCTTTGCGAAGAAGATTCTTGCCGGAGAGACAAAGGATTATCTGGAGTTTCTTACGAAGGGCGGCAGTGAGTCACCGCTGGATGAGCTGATGCATGCCGGTGTTGATCCAAGAGTAGACAGCGTATACGATGATGCCTTCACCTTCTTTGAAAAAACACTGGATGAATTTAGTGATCTGATGAAGATCAATCGATAATCCTTCCAAAGCATCGCATCGCAGAAACCCTTGACGCTTTTCACTGCTATACCGATTCGCTGAAAATGATTCCTCTATAAAGCTGAAAAAGAATGCACAATCCATGGATGGTAAGCGTCCTGCAGGATGTTGCATTCTTTTCTTTTGCTGTATCGTCGTTATGTTTCTCTTTGCCTCTGCTTCAATTTAATATATAAATATCGGCTCAAGGTGCTCTTTGATGAAATCCATGCTGTCTTTTGCTCTTGGATTGAATCGGCACATGAGAGAAACAACAAGCTGCTCTTTGGTATTTACATATATGATGTTTCCCCCATCCCCCATTGCCGCAAACACATCTTTCTGCTCATCGATCCACCACAAATAGCCATATGGCAGATTGTGCTTTTTCCAGCGGCTGTGTTCCTTTGTACTTTGTTCAATCCAGTGTTTTGATACTAACTGCTTACCTTCCCATACACCGCCATTCAAATACAGCTGACCGATGTCCGCCATCTCCTTTGCCGACAATGCCAGTCCCCAGCCTGCTGATTGCAGTCCCTTCGCATCTGCTGCCCAGCCACTAATGGAATCTGCCTGATTAAATGCCATCTGTTCCTCCTTGCTTTTAAAAATCAGATCCCTTTCCACAGAGATATGCAACGGGGCAAACAGCTTCTCCTGTGCAAACGCAAGCACAGATTGTCCGGTCGCCTTTTGCAGTATGCCGGTTAGAATATCCAATCCAATCAGCGGTGTGTATCGAAATTGCTTATTCCTTCCCTTTAGCTGATCGAGTGAAAATTGCAGCCAGTCATCACTTGTAAAATATTTTATATACGGAGGAATTCTGTATTTGTATGCCGCGGTC
The DNA here is from genome assembly GCF_024463855.1 of Clostridium sp. DFI.1.208. Lineage (NCBI taxonomy): Bacteria > Bacillati > Bacillota > Clostridia > Eubacteriales > Clostridiaceae > Clostridium > Clostridium sp. DFI.1.208. The sequence continues at coordinate 5,521 of NZ_JANGCA010000030.1, forward strand.
ATAGTGATGATATCCTCCAATGTTACCTCTTTTCTGGCACTGTCCTTTTCCTGTGCTACATCTGGAAAAAAATCCAGAACCCGCTTTGTTACATCGTCGATATATCCTGCATCTATTGCAATACCCAGCAATATGGATACGATGCTTTTGGTCACAGAATACACATGCATTCTGCTTTCAAAGGTACATCCCTGAAAGTATGCCTCATACACACGCTCTTTGTTTTTCAATACGTTTATACCGCAAATATTCTTGTATTCACGGTTGATCAATGCTTCCATTTCTGTTATTTTCATCTGCTTCATCCGATTCCCTCCATCTGCTTCTGTCTCTATCTTACAGCCTTCCCTCAGGGCAAGGTCAAGGGGGATACGGTGGAAAGCTGCAACAGCGCATCAGGAAAGTATTTCGTTACCTCATCAACGAATTCGCTTGTTTTCTTATTAAAAGCCTTATAGAGATACCCTTTTTAGATTGTGCGAAGCTCTTTCAGCCTATCCTTCCTACACAAGACTTTTGCGCAATACTGTATACTCTATTGGCTTGCTGTGCTAAGGAAAGGCCCCAAAGCGTTTTCCCGCAACTCTTTTCACAAGCCGCAACAGCTCTACTATATCGAATGAGCAAAGAAAAGAAAAGCCTGTGGTACACAGCATACGCACAGGCTTTCCTTCATAATCAAAAGCAAAGAAATTTACGTTTTATCAGACTGCCTCAATATGAGAATTTATCATAGTATTCCATATCCTCAAGAACGGTGATATCCTCAATCGGATTTTCATCCAGACGAAGCTCATACAGATTCTTCAGCTTACTCAGCGGTGTCACATCCGTGACATAATTCGCCTTTAGGGTTAAGGAGCTCAGATAAATGCATTCCTCCAACGGAGACAAATCCATTACGCCATTGTGATCGAGCCGCAGGGAGCTTAAATTGATCAGCTTCTTCAGCGGAGAAAGATCAGTGATGACATTGTTGTATAAATCAATCGTACTCAGATTCGTCAAATCCTTTAACGGCGTCAGATCAGAAATATTGTTGTGGGAAAGCCCCAGACATTCCAGATTGATCATATCCTCAAGAGAATCGATATTGCGAATATCGTTGTTTCCGACATCCAGGGTCGTCATATGCTCACAGCCCTTTAAAACCTCGATATGCTTAATATGATTGTTGAAGACATTCAGCTCCACCAAATCCTTTGCATTCTTCAAGAATTCAATATCCTTCAGGAAACAGCAGCTGGCCTTGAAATAGCGAAGCAGCTTCATTTCTTTTAAGATTTCCGTATGCTCCACACGGTTTTCGCTGATGTCCAGCTTTTCCATTTTTATCAGGCCCTTTAGATTGCGCAGGTCCAAAAGACCGCTTTGTGTTGCGCGCAGATCCTTTAAATTCTTCAGCTTCTTTAAGAATGAGAAATCCTTAATGTGATCAAAGGATATATCAAGAACCTCCAAATTCGGAAATTCCTCCAATATACTTAAATCACGCAGATATTCACAATTTGAAATATTCAGCGTGCGCAAGGAATCCTTCATATACTGCAACGGAGATAAATCACAGAACAGATTGGTCGATAAATCCAAAACCTCGATGTGCTTCAAATAGGTCAGATCGGCAATGTCATACAGCCACATCTTGTTCATATGAAGCTCCTTCAGCTCATCCAGCATACCGAGAATGCTGAGTGGGAACGGACCGTTTTCAATTCCGACATACAGCTTCTTCAGCTTCTTAACATTTTCCAGATACACCAGATTGTCGACCTTGCTTCGTTCCAGATTCAATTCCTCCAGATTGATCATTCCTGCCAGTGCACTGATATCCATCGTATACAGGTTATTGCGCGAAATGTCCAGCCGCAGCAGCTGCCGGAATTCTCTTAGCGCCTGAATGTCACGCAGCATATTCTTGGACAGATTCAAAACTTCAATCTCTCGCAAATCACGGATCGGTGTCAGATCCTCAATGGCATTTCCGCAAAGGTCCAGATAATTCAGATTAGCCGCATATTGCAGTCCTTCCAGAGAGATGATTCCACTGCTTCTGGCAGAGAGTGTCGTCAGCTCTTCCAGCTTTTTTTCTGTGATATCCGCTTCCTCGATCTGCAGGGTTCTGGCGATTGCAGCTCGCAGCATTTCATCCTGTATGATCATAAACATTCCTCCGTTTCTTTTCTTGTATGCCTATATTATACCCCAAAAGATTAAAATCTGAAACAGCTTACACAAAAAAACACGAATCATGAAAAAGAGAAAAACAAATCCTTCCAATTAACGAAATAATGATTGACTTTCGGTTTTGAAAGTGATATTGTTTAAGAGTAATAAAAAGCAATAATTATGATTTCACAAGTCTGGAATTGTATTTATGTGTTTCAATGTACGAATATCCAGTTTTGTGATTTTTTTATACATTGGAGGGCTTCTTATTGACACACGTATAGGAGGTACTAAAATGAGTACAGGTAAAGTAAAATGGTTTAATGCAGAAAAAGGTTATGGATTCATCACTTCTGATGAAGGTAAGGACATCTTCGTTCATTACTCAAGCATCCAGAGCGACGGATTCCGTACACTGGAAGAAGGACAGGCTGTAAACTTCGACGTTGTTGAAAGCGATCGTGGACAGCAGGCTGCTAACGTAACTGTAGCGTAAGCAAAACCGTTCTTGGATCATGACCTCGTGCATGATCCTTTTTTTTGACTGTGCATATCCTGTACGGAAATGATACAATAGAAGAAAGGATGTGATGTCATGGATCGCTTAGAACTTATCCGTGAACAAACGGATGCCGTTATTCAAAAGCTGATCAAGGAAGAGGAACGCAAATTTGCATATATCCACACGTACGGTGTTGCACAGGCTGCTGCCATGCTGGCTACTTTGCGAAAGCTGGATGTGGAGCTGTGCTGTATCGCGGCTATGCTGCATGATATAGCGCTTTATGCACTGAATTGTCCGCATTTGGGGCACGCACAGCGCAGTGCGGAATATGCGAAGCAGCTGCTGGAACAGATGGAGGTATTCAGTGAAGAGGAAATCCGAATACTGACTCATGTGATTTCCGTGCATTCCGATAAAATGAATCGGCATGACGGGCCAATTTCAGAGCTGCTGAAGGATGCGGATGTTTTGCAGCATTATCTGTATAATCCGAAAATTGAGTTGTCGGAAAAAGACAAGGTACGGCTGTTTTATCTGCTGGAGGATTTGAATTGCGCACAGGCAGAAAAATAGCTGTCTATAACTGCAAAACAGATTACGTGAAAAAGGAGTATTCATAGGGGAATGTCCCTTGCATACTCCTTTTCCTATTCTAATCTCCCTTATTCTCCCCTGATCGATTCCTTTATAAGCTTCTTTCCTGTATACAGGATTCCTGCTGCTTTCCTAACGCTATAAGCTCACCTCTGTATTTTCGTGCTTGTGGCGGTAACAGATCGAGCATTTCTGCATGAGAGGAAAGGAAGCAGCCATGGTATTCCCCAAAACAAGCATACTGATCCAGGTACCCTCGCGCAGCATTGTGAAATCCAGAGAGTACACAACAATAAGCAGCAGACTACAGCTGACAAAGACAGCATCTGCACTGCAGCGCAGAAAATTGAAGGGCTTTTGATATTTCTTTGAAATCACGGTAATCAACTGTTCAAACGGTTGCTTCACAAGATCAGCTGCCATGGTGAGTGCCACACCGAAGGACACAAGGAGAATCCCCACAGCCAGAAACACCCATTGCATAGGATACGATGCAGGCCGAATATCTGCAAGAAACGCTATATCATAACAGGTGAGATTGATGATGATTCCCTGCATCCAGCACACCGGAAGCTGCAAAACCTGAAGCTTATCAAATTCCTTTTGCTGTATCAGCAGCTGTAATAAAACACATAGCAGATAAAAGCACATAAGAAGTGTACCGCTTTTCATGCCACTGATAAGTGAGACACATTGTAGAAAGGCTGTCAACGCAGTTTGTCCAAGACCGGATTTCATCATGAATGAAAGTCCCAGAGCTACCCCTGTAACACCGAGCAGCATTTCTGCGAATTGCTCTATTTTCCAAACGTAAGCCATATACACCCCAAGCTAATGGGGTATGAAATCGATATTTTCATCCGGGCAGCTTTTCAGCATCGCATATACATGGGCACTGCTTTCCATTTCTTCAACAAGATCAAACGCATGATACACATCCTCGGCTCCGGCAACGATTCCGTGATTTTTCAACAGCAATATCCTCGGCTTCGTCCCTGTTTTATCCTTGAAATGACGAAACAGTGCATCACTTCCCGGCGGCGCATACGCAACACATGGGATATTTCCTTTTGTTTGCATATACAGATAAGGTGTATATGCAAACAGGTTTTTGACATGAGATTCTGTATCTGTATAACAGGACAGTACGCTAGCATAGAAGCTGTGTGTGTGAATCACCGCCTTATATTCCTCGCTTTCCCGATACAATGCCAAATGCATGGGATATTCCTTGCTTGGCTTTCCATACAGAATTGTTCCCTGCATATCCACCTGTGCGAAATCTTCCTGTCGCAATCTTCCAAAGCAGCTTCCGCTCCTTGAAATATACATACGATGCTCATGGAGAAAGCTGATATTTCCTGTTGAGCCGCTAACCAGTCCTTTCTGAAACAAGGTATGCGCACTCCAGATAGCGGCATCCAGCTTTTCCTGTAATTCACTCATGTGTGTTTCCTCCGATCGCCTTGATGAAGAAATCCTCTGCACCGAAATTACCGGATTTCAGAATAAGAGTAAGGCGCTCATTCTTCAATGGAATCAGTTCAGGAACACCGGGATCAACACTTTTTCCGATATGAAATCCATCAAAGCCCAGCTGCTGTATGACAGCCCCGGAGGTTTCTCCGCCCGCAACTACGATACGTTCATATCCGAACGACAAAGCAGCACTGCTTATCTCCCCCATGATCTGTTCTATGCACTTCGATGCTTGATCGAAGGCTTCATCCTTTTTTAGCTCACGCATATCCTGTTCCACCGCATCACTGTATATCAGCACCGGCTGTGCCTGTTGGTTTGCATATGTCAGAATGTCTTGGGCGGTAAGCTCTTTATTCATCACACGGTTTGCATTTACAGGATAACAGCAGCCATGATGCTTTCGGAAATACGCAATCTGCCTTCTGGTAGCAGCCGAACAGCTTCCACATAGCAAAATCGTCCGTCCGTGCCTCCGTGTCTGATTTTTTTCCGGATGCAGCAAAGCATCGTTCTCTAAAACATAGGGAAGCAGGCCGGATCCCCCGGTAAGAACAGGCAGCTCCTTAAACGCTTCCGCTATCCGTATTCCATCCTGCTCTGTTTCATAATCCGGTACGATATAAAACCTCTCATATCTGCATTTCAACGCATGTATCGTTTGTTTCCATTCTCCCTCACAAAGCTCCTTCTGCCGCATAATAAAGCAGGGGTATTTGCTTTGCGGCTTCATCAGATTGGGGATATAGGAATCCCACATTGGATTCAAGGGATGATTTTTCAACGGACTATCACTTAATTTTTCACCATTGACGTACAAATTTCCATCCTTTACTATGCGCTGATTCACAGGTAAGGAGGGGCATAGAATTGTAAAGGGCTGTGCTAGATATTCCAATAAGAAATCAGCTACAACTCCGATATTCCCCTGAGGAGTGGAGTCAAAGGTTGAGCAGTATTTGAAATATATTCGTTCACATCCGTTTTCCTTTAGGAAATCAACAGCCTTTTTTACTTCCGCAACAGCCGCATGGGGAGTAACGCTCCTTGTTTTTAAAGCGATAACAGCCGCATCACATACCTGCAGCTCGTTTGGAACTGCATTGTACATGATGGTTTCAGCACCGCTTTTTTCTAAAAAGCTGGCTGCGTCCCCTGCACCTGTAAAATCGTCAGCGATAACACCGATTTTTATATTTTTCGTTTCCATATATAGCTCCTTTTTCGGTAAGAAAATGCTTTCCCGTTTACAGGAAACAGTTCCCAGTTCAGGAACAACTTCCATACTACGGGAACTGCTGTACGCTTCCTTTACCCCCAGGCCTTTCCAGCCTGATCAAATAATTCAACATAATGAGCCAATCGATCCTTATACCCTTTTTTGAAGGCAGGAATCAGCTTCCATTTATCAAAATTCGGATCCTTGATGAAGCCCTCCAGCTCCTCTTTTCCTGCAACGATCAGCTCAGTAGCCAGATTAACCTTCTGAATTCCTGATCGAACTGCTTTTCTGAGATTTTCATCCCCTGTTCCACTTCCGCCATGCAGAACAAGCGGTGTATCTCCACATGCTTCAACGAGCTGTTTTAATCGCTCGAAGTCAATATGTGGTGTCCCTGTGTAACGTCCATGTGCAGTTCCTATGGCAACTGCCAGACAATCCACACCGGTTTCCTTGATGAAATCTGCCGCTTCGTTTGGAACGGTAAGATTATTGACACCGTCTACAGCATAATTGTTTCCCATACCGACATGCCCCAGCTCGGCCTCTACACTGATTCCCAGCGGTTTGCACATTTTTACGACTTCCTTCGTCTGTTCCACATTTTCTTCATAGGATAGGCTGGAACGATCAACCATGATGGATGTAAACCCGGAATTGATACCGAGCATGATATCCTCATAGGATTTTCCATGATCCAGATTGATTGCGACAGGTACTGACACCTTTTCTGCAAGGTCTCGTATCATATGTATAAACCAGGGAAGATCCGTGTGAATAAACGCATTGACATCTACAATCATGGGCGCATGGTATTCCTCAGCCACCTCCAGCACAGCCCTTACCGTATCCTCACTTTGTACATTGGGGGCGGTAACACCATAGCCTCCTTTCTTTGCATGATCGAGTATTTCTTTCATTGTAACTAACATAATAAGCACCCTTACCTTTCGTTATCCTCCGGCCTGCAGTTATCACCCTGGCCATATATAAAGACGATTTCTACGCATCCTCCTTCATCATAGTGGAAAGCATGCCATTCATTTTCCGGAATATGCAGAATCATCCCCTCCTCTAATGCAATGGTTCTTTGCAAATGATGCGCATCACTCCCCCAGGATACATACCCGTTCACCGACTTTGTGATGATCACGGTTTCCTCTGCATGTGCATGCGGCTCCATGATGCCATACTCTTTTTTGTATAACGCATATCCCACTGTCATTTTATCGCTGTCAAAGCAGCTGTTTTTACCAACTGCGCGTATCAGTCCACGTCCGCAAAGTGCATCCACGGTGATGCTATTTTTATTTATATACTCCATACAGACTCCTCGCTTTCCCTACTCATATCTCCTGCAGCTGCTTAAGACCCAATGGCAGACTCGTTACTATTTTCTCTCTGCCCTGCGTGATATACTGTATCGCATTCGCCATACTTGCCTGTGCCAGTACGATCACATCATATGTGTTCCAGTGCTCCTGTATCACTTCTGCGATTTTTTGATCATGCCGTTCTCTGTCAATTTCATATAGTTCAAACACATCGGGTATCAGGATACAGGTGACACTTTGCTCCTGTGACTTCCGCTTGCTTCTAATCAAATCGGATGTCGGCTCCAGCGTACTTTTCACCGTTCCCAGAACGAGGATGTTATTTCCTGACTCCACCGCTTGATCTGCCATTGGCTCATCGATTTTATATAGCGGTATATCCAGAAGCTCTCTGGCGATATCCGCTGCTTTGCCAAGCGAAGAACAAGCCAGTAAAAGCGCATCGCTGCCATTGTTTTTCGCAATACATGTATATTGGATAAATCGCTCTATTACGGATGCACTCATTCTCCCGCTGCACTTTATATCATTTAGTAAAGAATCATCCAACATGTTCACAATATCAAATTTATCTGGATACAGCTCCCGTATCATTGCGGGTATCGTAGTGGTTGTCGCAAGGGTGGTGTGCAAAATCGTCAATTTCTTTCGCATATAGATTTCCTCCTTTTCCCGTCATGAATATTTCATTTTGAAGTCTAAACGATATGCACCACAGCCATCATAAGGGAAAGAACAAAGATTCCGACCATGATCCAGTTGATATTTACATTTTTATCAAGCAGTTTTTTACAACCGAACGTCAGCAGGAGCGGAATAAGTCCTAAAAATAAGGTATCCAAGGAGGACTGTAATGCGACCGCTTCTCCACCAGGAATCGGAATGGAAATCGCTGTTGTAAATTTTACAGTAGATGCTGTCATTGCGCCAACCATAATCAGACCAAGTATACCGGCGCATTTTGTCAATATCTTTAGGGTACCATTCTGATACATATTCGTGATAAAGCTGGAACCGCTGATAAAGCCGACATATCCCAAAGAGAAGCGCAGTGCCATCGTACAGCCGTTATAAATCAGAAAGAAGAGAATCGGCCCAAGAATAGAACCCTGCAACGCAAAGCTGATACCAATTCCTGCCGCGATGACACGTACGACACTGAACAGCAGGGAATCTCCGATTCCTGCCAGCGGCCCCATAAGCGCTGCTTTGATTGCGACGATAGAGCTTGTATCAAAGTCATCTACTTCACTGTTTTCTTTTTCCATGGAGGCGACAAGTCCTGCCAGGAACGGATAGATAGCATTGGATACATTACAAAATTGAACATGACGGTAAAGTGCTTCTTTTTTCTTTTCCGGCTGATCTTTATAATAACGGTTCAGTGCCGGCATGATCTGCCACAAGAATCCGATTGCCATCTGTCTGGCCTGCCCGCCTACCCGTGAACAATGTGCATTTAGTGAGCGCCAGCAAATGGAGTTGATCATTTTCTTATCTTCTCTTGATAAATTATTTGTTAGTTTCATTGTAAGAAATCCTCCAGTTCCTCATTTGAATCATTTGTGTCAGCACATGCGACCGGGTGCTGTTTCATTCTATTGATTTCAAAGTCACGCATGGCTGTCGCTACCACGATGACAATACCGATTACTGCAATCGCGATGATTGGCAGCTTCATATAGATAAACATAACGAAACCAAGCAGATAATAAATACCGATTTCCTTTGTCCAGATCATTTTCATCAACAAAGCCAGACCAACTGCTGGAAGCAGCTGTCCGCAAACGGTAAGTCCGGTCATGACAACATCCGGGATGGAATCCACAAATGCTTCAACTGCATTATAGCCAACATATACACCGAAGAATACGATAGCAGCAAAGAACAGATTTTTAACCAGCCAAACGCCAAAGTTCAAGTAGATGAGAAGTCCTCTTTCATTTCCCTCAAGTGCCCATTTATCCATTAAGGTTGTGAATACAGTCAGGAAAATATTATTTACAAACATTGTTACAAATCCCATCAGAATCCCGATAGGTACAGCAATCGTCAAGGCAGCCTGCGGATCCAGTGTAGCGTTGGTTGCGAAGGCTACTGCAAATACGGTTGCTGCAGAATGGTCCGCTGATATCTGTCCACCGATATTGACAGATCCCATAAATACAGCCTCCAGTGTAGCCCCGATAATCAACCCCTGTTGCAAATCTCCAAGCAAGAGTCCTGTAACCGCTCCGATAAAGATTGGACGATCGGACATACTTTGACCAAATATCCAGTTTCCGGCATAACAGATAAAATAGGACAATGCAGATAATAAAGCGACGTTTAACATATTCAATTCCCTCCTTTAGTTGTTTTCCAGCAGCTTTTTCACACTGATTTTAGGGTTTGTCGGTATAACCCAGTGAATGGTTTCCATATCAAGCTTGGCAATTTCCTTTAATGCTTCCAATTCCTTTGGTGTACAGCCAACATCCGCATTCAGCTGCTTCTTTTCCGATGCTGCTTCAAAACGCCCAACATTCGCTACGTTTATCGATTCCACCTTGCAGCTAGTAGCGATTTTCAGGGCATCCTGAATACTATTGGTTAAAACAAACATTTTGACTGTCTCTGATTTTGGATTATTAAACACCTTGATGGCATCATCAACACTGCGAATCAGAACCTTTACGCCATTGGGAGTTGCCATTTTCAATGTCATCTGCTGTACCTCGTTTTTTGCCGCCTGATCATTTGCTACTACCAGATGGGTGGTAGCGAAATGCTTTGACCATACGACTGCGATCTGCCCATGAATCAAACGATCATCTACACGAATTTGAATTATCATACGTTCCTCCTTAGATGCAGCTTTTATAAATCGCTGCTAAATCACCACTGCTTAAAACACAGGGTGAATTGACAAGCAGCCGCTGTTGTTTTTCATACACGCTGACTGCCCAAGTATCACAGATCCCCTCGTGAATCCCCAATGCTTTGAAATCCGGACATGGATAGATTTCAGATAACAGCTCTTGTAACCCCAGAATGGATGAAGGACCTTCCGGCAGGCTCTTCAAAACATTTTCCAGCTTGCACAATGGTATATGCTTTTTTTCATAGTATCGCAGAGTTTGTGCAAATACCGCATAGACCGCTTCCCCATGAGCAAGCTGACAATTCGTTCCCAAGGGGAAGGACAATGCATGCATCGTAGCACATCCTGCTATGCTGAAGGCAATCCCTGCCATATTGGCACAGATTAAACTTTTCTGCAAAGCCTGCGGCAGCTTCTGTGTTCCTTTCACCTCCTGCAGATTTTCCAAAATGCCAAGAATCGCACTTTTTGCATACATATCTGTATAGGGGTTTGCTTTGGGTGAAAGCAATGCCTCAATCGCATGTGCCAAGGCGTCAATGGATGTGAGTGCAAATGTCTTATAGGGCAGGGATAGCAGCAGCTCTTCAATCAGAATCGCTTTATCCGGGAAGAGTGCATCCATCTGCAATCCAAGCTTGCTGTGCAGGGAAGGAAATTCCACGACTGAAACATTGGTTATCTCACTTCCGGTACCGCAGGTAGTCGGCATAGCAATCAGTTCCCGTGTCTTTCTTAACTTCTCTTTATCGTTGTACAATTCCTGTACAGTGCGACCATCCCCGAATACGCAAAGCTTTGAAACATCAATTACTGCACCTCCCCCGATTGCGATAATGCGCTCATATGGATACGCATTTGCTTCTTTTAATATTTCATCCACCCATTCCTCTTTGGGCTCCTTTGTACCGTATGCATCCATATTCAAAAGAACTGCCTTTCCCAATGCATTTGTCTCTTCGATTTTTTTCATCTGGGAATTACTTGTGATCACCAAATCAGTTTCCTGCAGCTTTAATTTCTTCAGGCAGGCTTTCAGATCAGGTTCCTGATAGATTTCTCCTTTTATACGAAATAGCCGATGCAGCGCAGTCTCATGCAAAGAACGCATCCTCATCACCCTCCTTAAACGCACATGAGGACAGCTTTACAAGCTGCAGCTGACACTCCTTCAGCAAGCTTTCCACCCGTTCAGCAGTTAAACAATCATCTGTCATAGCCACTGATAAAACAATCGGCAGATTCATACCGGTAACAACCGGAATATCCTTACCACTTTCCATCACCATTGCACTAACCTGCTGATTCACGCTCCCTCCATAAATGTCCGTGAATATGATTGCTTCCCCCACCTCTGCAGAATCCACAAACCTCTGGAGCTTTTGCAGATAATCACTGGAAGTATCTACATAAGCATCCACAGCATCAATCATTTCTGATTGTCCCAGAAAAAACTCCAAGGTATCCTTTAATCCGGAAGCTAATCTGCCATGCGACGTTAATAAAATCCTTTTCATTTCATCACCTCTCGTTCACTTTATACATCTATATAACCACAACTTAACAACAATTTCAACATATTTTTAGTATTTTATTGTTATTTTAGTCATTTTTCATTTTCATATTCTGGATAAATTTGTATTTAAAACAATAAATTTGGTTATTTTATAGGTAAATCATTGTTATTTTAACATCAGTTTGCTATAATATACTCAGCAAATGCGTAAATTTATACAATCTATAAACTGGAGGGAAGGATTGCTTATGATAAACAGCCAAAGAAAAAAAGAGATTATAGAGTATTTAAGTGATACAGATTATCGCACACTGAAGGATATTGCGGAGAAATTCGGCATATCCATGAATACTGCACGAAGAGATATCAATGAATTAGCGGATGAAAACCTGGTTAAGAAATTTTATGGCGGTGTGAGTCTGGCAAAGAAAAAGGACAGCTCCTTTCAAAGCAGAATCGCCTCACACATCGAGGAAAAGCAACGAATTGCAAGATATGCCGCTGCATTGGTGAATGACAACGACTTGCTGTATATCGATTCCGGATCGACGACTTCTTTATTAACAGATTATCTGCACAGGGATTTTCATTTAACAATCGTCACAAACAACATCTATGTCATTACAAAGGTGATTGAGGTTGAGAACTGGGATTTGATTGTTGTGGGATCAAGATTGAAGCATTCTTCCTGTTCCCTTATAAACGTATATGATTGGGACTATCTGAATTCTTTAAATGTAAACAAGGCCTTTTTGGCTACAACCGGATTGACCATTCAAGCCGGTGCTACAAATCCGGATAATGCGGAAACAATCATCAAGACAAGTATGATGAAAAGAAGCCAGGAGAACTTTCTCCTGACAGATTCATCTAAATTTGATCGAACGTCCTTAAGAACCTTTGCCAACATTGAGGATTTCAATAAAATTATCACATCCGGTTCTGTGCCGAAGCATTATGTAGAATACTGTACTGCCAGCAGCACACAGCTGGTTATTGCATAAGGAAGGAGGGTGCTGTATGAGAATAGGCTGCTGCATCGCCGTAAGGTATATTTCCTTGGCTAAGGAATTCGGATATGATTATGCTGAATTATCCGCAAGAGAGATTATGGAAATGGATACGGATATCTGGAACGAAAAAAGAAAAGAGATTCTGAACGCGGGTATACCGGTATTGGGCTTCAGTGCTTTTGCAGATGAGCATACACCCTTGATTGGCCCGTCTGCACAGGAGAAAGTCTGGAGTGCTTATTTGGATATATTATTGGAAAGAGCCTCACAGCTGCATATAAAAAACATTGGAATCGGCGCTCCAAAGGCCAGAATGATACCACCGGAGTATGATTACGAGCTGGCAACACGGGAAATGGAGTATTTTCTATATACGGCTGCTAGGAAAGCAAGCTCTTATGATATCACGATATTGTATGAAGCGCTGCATCCGAAAGAATGTAATTTTGGTAATCATACGCAGGAGTGCTATCAAACTGTAAAGCATATCCATTCTTCAAATCTAAAGCTGGTATATGATGTATATCATGCGGTAAACGCCGGTGAACAGTATGCAGACAGCCGAATGTGCTTTGATGAGATACGACATATCCATATCAATTCTTGGGATCAAAGACTGCAACGATATTTCTTATTTGAAAAGGATTTGCCCTATGTAAAAGACCTTTGTGTATTTTTGCAATCCGTAGGATATGATAACACGATTTCTGTGGAAGCCTTTGATGCGGATTTCCCAGAAACTGGAGCTGCTTCGGTTTCTATTATAAAAGAGGCGTTACACGAGGCAGAAATCAAAAATCCAGTATCCCGTACAGCAGCTTTTTGACAGAGCTTCAACATTTTCTGCTTTCATACGTTTATCAATCCTTTGATGAGCTATGAACGCCGTATGCATCAATTTCTACGAAGAATCAAATACAGCATGCAATGTATACTTATAAGCTGGTAAAGCTTTTCTGAGGATGTTGTGTTTGCGCATTGTTATAAAATGATGAAGAAGAATGATCCGCATAGATGGTTCACATAGCATTGCAATCTTTATAAAAAAAAGGTATTCCGCTCGATTGTACATACAATAAGCTAGAATACTTTTTTTCTCTTAGCCGATAGGACGCTCGTATTTTGAAGATTGTAAGGTTGCCTGCAAGCAGCCTTTGCGTAGGCTCTTTTTGACTATCAAATCCTTCCTATATCTGCTGCAGAGCCTGTTCCCCATGCACCTGCGCCTTTCTCTGACTGCGCAGCATACACCATATACTGACCACCAGTGTACTGCTTTCACACACAAGCGTTGCATACCAGATACCTTCCCCCTGAAACAGTTCTCCCATAAGCCATATAGATGCCGCAATCAGCACAAAGCCGCGCAGCAGCGATATGGTAAAGGAATAGCCGCTTTTCTCCACAGCCGCAAAATAACCACTGCACACGATATTGTAGCCGATAACCAGATAGCACAGAGAATAGATGCGAAAGGCATGAACAGTATAAGCAAACAGCTCGGTTCTTGATGCATCGATAAAAATCGAGACAAGCGCCGGCGTCATAAACAGACAGATTGCCAGCGCCAGCAATGACATCGCAAACGTGGAGTACAGGGCATAGCGCAAGAATAATCGGCAGGTCTTTTCCTCCCTGCGCCCTCGATAAAAGCTGACCAGTGGCTGCATCCCCTGCGATATACCCGTAAAGGTCATCATGACAATATTGTAGATATACGTGATAACCGTATAGGTCACCACACCGTTATCTCCGATATGCTTTAAAATTGCATGATTGAACAGAAAGATAATCGTACCGGCAGACAGCTCTGTGATAAAATCCGCAGTTCCAATCGGAATAATACGCTTGTAAACCGATAAATCCAACGTCGTTTTACACCAGTGAATCGTTCCTCTTTTTCCCAGAAAATGAATGGTAAACACGGTAAATGTCAAAACCTGAGACAGCCCAGTCGCAATCGCCGCTCCCCGGATTCCCATCCCCACTTGCACGACCAGCACATAGTCCATGACGATATTCGTCACCGCACCGACCGTTACAGCCGCAGTTGCCAGCTTTGGAAATCCATCCGTTTTGACAAGCACCTCCATGGAATAAGACACGATAAAGAAAAACGTAAACCAGATCAGCACGCCCAAATAATCATAGACATAGGGCAATGTCACTTCACTAGCTCCCAGAAACAGGGCCAGTTCATTTTGAAATACCAGTGCCAGCAGCGTGATGATCAAGGCACACACGGTCAGAAAAATCGTATTTCTCGTAAATGTTTCATTTGCGCTTTTCATTTTGTTTTCTCCACGGAAGATGGCTACAACAGTACTCGTTCCAACGGAGAAGAGAATGGAAAATGCAAAGATGAAATTGACATACGGCATGGAGATATTTACTGCGGAAAGCGCATGCTCGCCAACAAAACGGGCTACGTAAATACCGTCCACCATCGTATACAGATTGAAGACCAGCATGGATACCACGCTGGGAATTACAAATTTAAAAAACTGCTTTCTATGATTCATAGTATAACCTCACTTGCATATCCATCATAAACCCTGGTATAATACCAGAGTCAAGAGGTAAATATGAAAACTTACTATAAAATCAATGAAATCTCAAAATTATATAACATCGGGCAGGATTCACTGCGTTATTATGAGGAGCTTGGAATCCTTCATCCCATGCGGGACAAAAATAACTACCGCCAGTATACCACCAGTGACATTCACCGTCTGAATGTGATTCGCGATCTTCGTAATCTGGGGTTTTCCATGAAAAGTATTCAGGACTATCTGGAAAACCGAACCATCGCCAACAGTTTGTCCTTCATGGAGGAAGAGGAGCGCATCATCAATCAGAAGATTCAGGAGCTTTACCAGCTAAAGGTCGATATCCTGCATCGCAAGGCGTCCCTAAAGGCGTGTCAGCAGCTGCAGATGGAGACGATCGAGCTGATGCGGCTGCCTCAGCGCAAATGTGTGGCTTTAACAACGGATGCTGTTCATGATGATGTGGATTATCAGCTGATGAAGCTGTCGAAGGAATACGAAAAAAATATTTATACGATTGCGAATTTTAATACCGGATTCTTTCTGGATGTATCTGATCGTGAACATATTCACGCTTCCTCTGTTTTTATTGCGGGGGAATCCCTGCAGGACTGGGAATTCACACTGCCTGCTGGAACCTATTTGAATCTATATTATCAGGGTGCACGCGATAAAGCACATGAACATTTAAAAAGCATGCTGAAATATTGTGATGAAAACGGATATGCCATTGGGCGCCATATCATGGAATTCTTTGTCATTGATACGCATGAGACCCGTGTACAGGAGGAATATATCACGCAGCTGCAAATCGAATTGGAAACTATATAGACGACTGCTATAAAACCGTACAGGGCACACAGCTTTGTACGGCTTTTCTTATCTTCTTTTCCTTCAGCATGTGACGTCATACAGGAAAAACTTCATCGGTGCCTGTTGTCCGGACAGCTTCGCAACCATATCGATTTCTCCTCTACGCTGCATGCCACAGTGCTCATAAAAGCCGTAATTACAGCTAATGTCTGTAAACAGATAAAAGCTTTGGATATTCTCCTGGCGCATATAAGTAAGTGCAGCATTGTAGAGCTGTTTGCCGATTCCCAGACCACGCACAGCTTCATTCAGGACAAAAAATGACAATTCTCCTCCATAGGTTTTCCCGCTGCCGTCTAGCAGCTCCTGATCAACATTATGAATCTTCCCGTAAAAGGAACAGATTTCTCTGCCCTCTCTTTTTATGAGCAGACGCACGATCGCAAGAAGGCTGTGCAGCTTTAGGGAAACCGAACAGCGATGCTTCTGTATATGTTTAGCCATAATGATACCGCAGGGCTTCCCGTCGACGAGCGCCACGGCAGTAAAGGTCTGATTCGCAAGACAGGAATACAAATATACATGTGCCAGTCTGGCTGCTGTTTCAGAAGAACAGAAGGCATCATACTTCCAGGTTTTGCGAATCACATCCTCCAGAGCGGGTGCATCCTCCTTGTAAAATCTACGGATATTGACAGTTTTGTTCATGATATTCACTTCTCCTTTATTCTCCATTTCTTCTGGTGTATAATCATCTTAAAGTATCCAGTAACTGTAAAGTCAAGAAGAAGCATACCAATTTCCTATATATTCGGATGATAGAGAATATCGCCTTTTATAATAAAAGCTATTTCCGGATATAAACGGTTGCAGATCGGATACTGAAGGAGGAATTGTATGAAGCTGCCACCATGGAAAATGACAACTGCACAATTTGCGAAGCTGCATGGTCTGAACAAACGGACACTGCATTACTATGATGAGATAGGATTGTTTTCACCTGCCTGTAAAGGTGAGAACGGATATCGCTATTACGATTACAGACAAAGCATGGAGTTTGAATATATCCGCATGCTGAAAGATCTCCATATGAGTATTGAAGAAATCAAGGAATATGAAAGGAATCCAAGCAGTGCCAGCTTTTTAAAAATTGCGGATACCAAGCTTACCGAAATTGAGAAGGAAATCCAAAGGCTGCGAATGATAGCGGATTCTTTACAGAGAAGAAAGGAACAGCTGCTCCTTTGTGAACGTGTAGAGAGTCTGGAAATCCGCTTGGAAAAACAAAACGAATGTACAGTTTCAACGATACCCTATCCTCATGGCGATGCTTCCATAGCCGTTTTATTTCATCATATGATGAATGCCTTCGGTGCACAGCAGCTGCGTGATTTGAATATGGGCTGTTTTCTATCCCTTGATAAGGTGCAGAATAGAAATCTGGACAGCTATGACGGTTTATTCACCACAGCGATTCTTCCGGACACAGAGCCTATGGTTATTCCAAAGGGAACCTATTTATGCGGCTATATAAAAGGAGACTGGCAGCGAATTCCGCAGCTGTATGAAGCCATGTGTACCTATGCAGAGCAGCATGACATCATGTTATCAGGTGCTGCATGGGAAATCGGTCTGAATGAATTTGCGATTTCCTCAATGGATGCCTATGTGACAAAAATCATGATAAAAGCAGACAATGCTTGACTTTCCACCTACTGTACACTATACACAGAATAGGAAAAGGAGGGGCCGAATGAATTTGTCGAGATACTTATAATCAATCTTTTACGGTGTTCTTGTCATATTGTTTCTGCTGCTTTGCTTCTGGCTGAAGCAGCTCTTTCCTATGAGGGAGGATGACTGGAACAGCTGTTTTTTCAATATGTCGAATACTGGATATCTCATCCGATTTACCGCTGTTTCATCACTATACAAATCATGAAGTTATCACAAAGAAAAACAGCAGTTATGTAGCTGCTGTTTTCATTTTCGGATGATAGGAGCCCTATTGCCCTTCACCGTATAAGGAAGCTTAGCGACTGCTTCCAGTGTTTCCTGCATACAGCTGCGTATATCCTCGCAAGCATAGCCCTGCTCTTCACATTCCGCAAGGAATTCTTCTATGACTTCATCATAACGGTTTTTATGCTCCGTATTGCGTTTTTTCCAGTTGATTCCAGCAAAGGCAGGTAGAATTTTCCAGTTCACAGAAAGAATCCCCAGCTTCATCCATACTGCAAGAATAGGATAGCCTGGATAATGCTGCCAAACCGTCGCATTGTCATTGCTGGAAACCTCATCATCATGAAATCTGACAGTATACGTCTTTGCATAATCGCTGCTGTCAACATGCGCTTCCTGTTCCTGAACAAGGATACGCGCATCCGCCAATGCACTGTATGCCTCATATACCTTCGCGATCGGGGGGAGTTTTTCCACATCATCACCTTCCTGCTATTAGGATACCATGATATATATCGTTTATAAAGAGGTTTTCCACTTTTCCACACCGTTTTCCACAAACGGTGGAAAACGAAAAAAAGACCGGTAGTTGTGATGACATACCGATCCACAGCGATTTCCTTTCCATAAGGAAAGAAAGCATCTTTCTTTCCTATTCTTTATACATTCCCATACACCGCCATACCATACAATATCCGGCTGCCAGACACTGTATGATATGGAGGCTCAGCCGTACAACGTTTCTGAAAGAGGAGGGATGAATGCACTGCACGGCGTGCATGTGGAATGCCTGCATCCCATAAGGGATGAAAGAATCTAAATAATTGTTTCTTCTGTTTCCTTGTCGAAGAAGTGAACCTTACTAAGATCCATAGCCAGTTCAATATCCTCATGTGGTCTGGCTTCAATGCGTGCCGCTACCTTTGCCTCAAGACGCTGTTTTCCAAAGCGTCCGTGCAGGATAAATTCATGACCGAGCAGCTCGCTGACCTCAACATCAAACATGAAATGCGAAGTAGGATAGGTGTCCGCAACAATTCCTTCACCATGCAGATCCTCCGGACGGATACCCATGACAACCTCTTTGCCATCATACGGCTTCATAGCCTCGTGGAACATATCCGGCATTTCGATGCGCTGATCATTGCAGATAAACGCATTTCCCTGATAGGTTCCCTGCAGGAAATTGGTTGCCGGTGCGCCCAGGAATCCTGCAACAAACATATTCTTTGGATTGTTGTAAATCTCCTTCGGTGTACCGATCTGCTGAATATAACCAGCCTTCATCACAACAATACGATCCGCCATGGTCATCGCCTCAGTCTGATCATGGGTTACATAAATCGTTGTCGCATTGATGCGCTCATGCAGCTTGATGATTTCACTTCTCATCTGTACACGCAGCTTGGCATCCAGATTGGACAGTGGTTCATCCATCAGAAATACCTTCGCATTACGAACGATTGCACGCCCCAGCGCAACACGCTGACGCTGACCGCCGGATAATGCTTTCGGCTTACGATCCAGATAGTCTTCAATTTCCAGTATACGGGCAGCTTCCCGTACACGCTTGTCGATTTCTTCCTTTGGTGTCTTTTTCAGCTTCAAACCAAACGCCATATTATCATAAACACTCATATGCGGATACAATGCGTAGGACTGGAAGACCATGGCAATGTCACGATCCTTTGGTTCTACATCATTCATCAGTTTGTCATCGATATAAAATTCTCCGGCGGAGATATCCTCCAGTCCTGCAATCATACGCAGAGTTGTTGATTTTCCACATCCGGACGGACCTACGAATACAATGAACTCCTTATCCTTGATTTCCAGATTGAAATCAAAAACGGCCTGTACATTATTATCATAGATCTTATCTATATGTCTTAATGATAAATCTGCCATTTTACTTCCTCCTTCTTATTTGTACTTTCGATTGTATACATACAGCTCTGCGAGCAGTCCGGCCAGTCCGGCAATCTCCAATCCCAGATTTCCCAAACCAACGGTTTTCTGTCCGATGACGATCATGCCAAGGAACACAAAGAACAGAACTGCCATGATGATATTCTTCACAATATTGGTTTCCATTATTTCATCACCATCCATCGTATTTCCCCAGGCTGCAGTGTCGCATGAACACAGTTTCCTTCTCCGTCATACACACCGGTTTCCTGGATTTCATTTGTATTATTCAAAATTGCATACTGCTTGGACTGCGGATACGCATGTACCTCACAATACAGGTTATCCGCATACCATTTCTTGAATGCTTCCTCTTTGTTTGCCGCATAATAGAGGGAACGCAGCAAGATTCTGGTATTCTGCGTGCTGTATGGAAGTCCTGCGATATATACACAGCGTCCTTTTCCATACGCATGAGCCGCCATGTTTACTTCCCCATCGTTATACGCGATGATTTCCGTATCCTCATACAGCGCATAGATATTTTTCATACCTTCTCCGAAATTCAGCGGCTCCACAACATCCTCGGTTATGAAGTGATTGTCTATCGGTGTATGGAAATATTTATCTGTATGCAATGTGAAGCCAAGCTCCTTATCCACACCGAACGCATCTGCCATCTGGAAGAAACGTCCGCCATGCTCACAGGCCGTCGGCTCTCCGATTCCTACCAGACCATGTCCATTGTAGACCCATGCACGCAGCATACTTACCAGTGCTTCGTTTTTCCATATATCCCCGCCGGAGAATGCCGTATGCGCATCTCCTGCATTGATGATAACATCGATATCCGCAGGTATGCCATGCTCCAGCAGCTCATCAAAGCTGATAAAGACAACATCGACGCTGGCTCCGCTCAAAGATTCCAGCATACCGTTATAGGAGTAAATCTGTTTGCAGTACAAACCATGCGCCACCATGTAGGCAT
Source organism: Clostridium sp. DFI.1.208 (assembly GCF_024463855.1). Lineage (NCBI taxonomy): Bacteria > Bacillati > Bacillota > Clostridia > Eubacteriales > Clostridiaceae > Clostridium > Clostridium sp. DFI.1.208. Next base: position 26,433 of record NZ_JANGCA010000030.1, read on the forward strand.
GCCAGCTGCGCAGCGCACCCCAGTGATTCAGGATTGCCACCTTCAGCCCACAATACGGTGTCTGATCATGTACAATATCATAAATCTGACGGAATTCCTCGCATACCTTTTCAATGTATTCGACAAATTTCGGAAACTTATAGGCAAGGCTTGGATAGCCGCCATAGCCAATGCGGTCAATCGGCTTACGCATGATGGCACGTCTGGCACTCAGCCAGTTATCCACTGCTTCAATCACCGGATCATTTCCTTCATGGAACGTGTCCGGGAAGAAATAGGGAAGGAATCGTCCTTCGTGATACCTTACGCCGGGAATATCGGAAATCAGGCGAAGGGTTGCACCGCCGCCGACACTGCCCACCACGGCATCCAGTCCGATGGAAGGAAAGTATTTTCCATACGGCTCGGTACCAATCCAGTTATCACCGAGAAACATCATTGCTTCTTTACCCGCTTCATGTACCAGATCCACCAGTTCCTTTGCCTTGGCACTTACAAACCGTTGGGTAAAATCAATATACTCCTGATATTCCTTTGTCGGAACACAGAACGTGGAATTATAATAGCCGTTTTGTACAAAAACCTCCGGGCGCAGGCGATAGCCCTTCTCCTGTTCAAACGCCAGTATCGCTTCCGTAGATACACTGGCACCATAGCCGCACCAGTCTACAAATTTTTCCTTCGCATATTTATTGAAAATCAGCGTGAAGTGATAGAAGAACGTTGTGAAGCGTACAATATCACAGCGCTTATTTTCTTCCTCCTGCAGCCAGTGCTTCAAATATTCCACAACATAGCTGCTGCTGTACGGCTTGCGTACATCAAACGGTATTTCATGAGGCTTATCGCCCCAGTCATTGGTGATATGATTGTACATCTGTGTCGGATCCCAGAGAATATATGCCAGAAAGCTGACCGTATATTCGTGGAACGGCTGTGCATGATGCACGATAACCGTATGCTGCATTTGATCCAGCTCCCAGTCATCTGCGGCAATCACAGCCCCGCTGGTACGGTCGATAACCTCCCACCATTGCTTGGGATCATGGTCATAATCCGGTGTGACCTGCTGATCGAAGTATTCTTCCGCAAATGCAATACAGACATCAGCTTCGGTTGCCAGCGTATATGCACTCATCAGATAAATCTGCTGGCATTCCTCCATGTGCTGTTCAGCGAATTCATTATGCCCTCTGGCTACGAAATATGTGGTATATATCTTCGCATCCAGATTTCGGATTCCTTCATCAAGCTTTGTGCCGTCGCTGTCACGAATCGCATCCGCACCCCAGCGCTCCAGCAAATCCTTTGTTTCTTCCAGAAAATTGCTTTCTCCAGGCAATGTTACTCTGCCGAATGTTTTTTTCATAGTCGTGTAACTCCTAATCTTTCAGACCTCCAAGGCTCATACCCTGGGTCAGTTTCTTCTGTACACAGATGTACAGAATCAAAGTTGGTACCATAACGATAACAAGACCGGCATACATGACACCGTAATTCGCCTGCGAGCGCTGATCTGCCATCAGGAATTTCAACCCGACAGCCAGTGTCGCATTATCCTTATCCATCAGGGTAAATGCCATGATATACTCATTCCAGAACGCCAGGAACTGGAACAGAATAACGGTAATGATACTCGGTCTGGCCATTGGAATCATAATCTTCGTCATTGTCTTGAAATAACCGCAGCCATCAATCAATGCTGCTTCCTCATATGCCTTCGGCAGCGTCTTGAAGTAGCCGCTCAGCAGATAAATCGTAAACGGAAGACTGGTTGCCGCATTCACTAATGCCAGCATGACCTTATTATTCAGGAATACCTCCACACCGAGCAGCTGATCTGCCTGAAACAGCATCAGATAAATCGGCAGCACAATATAATTTACATTGACAAACAGGCCTGCCATAAACAAGGCATTGAAGAATTTCTTACCCTTGAACGGATATCTTGCCAGAACGTAGGATGCAGGCAGTGCCAGCACCAGCAGGAAAATCAGACCAAGCACGGTAACAAATACGGAATTGATGAAATACTCTCCCATGCGGGCCTTTTCCATCGCATCAACGAAGTTACTACAGAGGAACTGCGTCGGCATGGACCATGGATCGCCAACCAGATCCAGCTGTGATTTCACACTGGACAGGAATACCCAGGCAACCGGTACAATGATGCTGATGGCGAATACGATCATCGCCACATAGACGAATATCTTATACCAGGCATGAGAAGACATTTTTTTCTTATTCATAGCTCACACCTCCTAGAATTCCAGAACATCACGTTCTGTGATTTTGTTCAGTAAACCGGACAGGGCGAAGGAGAAGATAAAGGTGATGACACCGATTGCCATACCATAGGAATAATTTCCTCCAAATGCCTTGTTGTACATATAGTTCAGCGGTACTTCACTTCCAAGATCTCCATTCGTATTGATCTGAATGAACATGAAGCTTAGATTGATCGTGGAAATAACGAAGAAGGTCAGTGTCGTTCGGATATTGTTCCAGATGAGTGGAAGTGTAATCATGAAGAACTGTTTTACCTTTCCTGCCCCTTCCAGAGCAGCCGCTTCATACAGGTTTTCCGGAATCGATGACATGCTGGCCATATACATAACCATATAGTAGCCGATTGCCTGCCATACCAGTGCAAAGATGATGGAATACAATATGATACCGGAATCTCCCATCCACTGCTTCTGCAGCATACCAAGACCGATCATTTCAAGGAAGCTGTTTAACAATCCATTATCAGGTGCATAAATTGCCGAGAAGATACCGGCGATAACGACAATACTTAAAATATTAGGAATATAGAAGATGACACGGAAGAAGTTTTTTCCTTTGAATTCTTCCCTGGTCAGCAAGGTCGCAAACAGAACAGCGAGTACAACGGTAAACAGCGTCACCATCACAATGATCAGAATCATGTTCTGCATGGATTCAATAAAACGTGAATCGGTAAATAAAATTTTAAAATTGTTCAATCCTACAAACGGGGCATCGCCGACGATTCCCGTTTTCCCGTACAGAGAGTAACGGAATACGTTGAAGGTAGGAATCACCATAAAGAGAATCACAAGAATAACGGCCGGTGCCAGACAGGCAAAGACAAATCTTCTCTGTGCTTTCTTTTTATTCATTACTTAACCCTCCTTTTCTAAAAAGCAGTGAGCGATTCGCTCACTGCTAGTTCAATAAATCATGCTCACAAATTTATTTTACTGGATGCTCACTAATCGTTTTCCAAGTTTTCACTAATTCACTGTTCCACTTTTCAGCAGTAGTCTTACCAGTATTGATATCATCAGCTGTGAAACATAATACTTTCTTCATGTCTACATCAGGGATAGCTGCAGAGTCAAATGGTGCAAATGCGCCGATAACTGCAGTAACATTCTCGTCATTGTATACATTATACAGCTCTTTGTTAACGCCTGTCAGCTTGTCTGTGATACCGTTTACAGGTACAACACAGTTGTATTTCAGCATGATGTTTGCGCCTTCTTCAGAATAGATAAATTTCAGGAATGCTTTTGCATCGTCCTTGTTCTTAGCTTCGGAAGGGATCCAGCACTGTTCTGTAAAGGTTGTGATGGCTTTCTTTCCGTCTTTTGTCAGTGCAGGCACTGCGCTTACGCCCCATTTGAAATCCTTTGGAGTTGTAGCTTCCATTTCACCAACTACCCAGCTTCCGTTTGGCATGAACAGAGCCTTACCGTCGATAACAGCCTGCTGGTTCTTTGTAAATCCGTCTTTTACGTTAGCATTTGCAACCGTATTTGGTTCCATGTAATCTTTTACAAGACGTCCGATCGTATCGGTAACTGTCTTACCTTCTTTTGTTTTCCAAGCTTCAGAATCGTAGTTCAGCAGCTTGCTCAGCAGATCCTGTCCGCCGGCTTCCTGAATAACGGAAAGGATCGTGTTATCCAGATATCCTGCTGTTGCATACGTAAACAGAGAAACCTTGCCTTCTTCTTTCAGCTGGTCACCAAGCTTGAACATATCATCCCAGGTCTGAGGAATTTCATATTTCTTTCCTTCTCCAACCAGATTTGCATTGTAATATAAACCACCAGGTGTATACATGATTGGTGCCAGATAGTTCTTGCCGTCACCGTAGAACTGAGATACCGGGTTGTTTACGAAATCCGGGTTGATGTTTTTCTTCACGTTTTCATCTGCGAATACATCAGAGATGTCTTCCACCTTTTTGCTGTTCAGCTGCGTTTCTGTAAACTGACTCTGCTGTCCCAGATTGTAGTAGACGATATCAGAATATTCCCCTTTGCTGTTTTCTTTGTTCAGAACTGCTGGTAAGTCCTTTTCAAAACGAAGCTCTACCTTAACATCTGGATTTTTCTTTTCAAACGCTGCTGCCATTTCCTTCCAAACTTCTTCACCGTTTCCTCCAGAGAACGCATCAAATTTAACGATACGTTTTTCGCCGTCACCGCTAGAAGACCCGTCATCCTTCTTGCTGCTGCAGCCTGTAACAACGCTTGCGGCCATTAACCCAACACAAGCAAGTGCTACCATTTTTTTCATAATGAATTTCCTCCTTCATCTGGATATGTTTTCCATACCTAAATATTACTGAATGTAAGCGTTTTATGCAATGCATATATTGTTCTATTTTTTATAGATATTGCTTTTCAAACGCTAAAATGCAAGATTTTGAAATTCTTTTCAAAAATAACATTTCTTACATTTGTTTACAATCACAGACAACCATAATTATATAAGATAAATCGAAGAAAATAAACATCATTTAGAACAATATTCTTCTATTTCTTGAAAAATACAAATATTTCATCCAAAATATGCCAAAATACAAGAATTATATATAAATTAGAAATCTGTATTCTCCCTCTGCGCTATGTAGGAAAAGCGATGCAGCATTCCTCTGTTTTATGATGGAAATGAGAATAAAGAAGAAAAAGCGGGCTCCCCTTGCTCTGTTGTATGCATATACATCCCTTGTTATTCTGCAACTAAAGATACGCCTTCTCCATAGCGCCTGAACCTTTTGATAAATTCTTCCTCTGTTTGCGATTGCATCCTATTAAAATGTTATACTATAGATAGAGAAAGGAGGAATTTTCATGAAATACATCAGTTATCTCTATTATCTTCTATATCCTTACCTGCTTCTGCTTATGCAATCCCCCATTCATGCGGCGTACAACAGGATGACACAAACATATGATCTCATTGACTATCAGATCGTCTTCGGCACAATTTATACCCTGATCGGTATTTCCGTGTTCCTCCTGTACCGCTGTTACCAGTATATACAGCCGCGCTTTCGCTATGGGATAGAGCTTTTCAATTTCATCATTCTCGGATTATACTATTACAGCTTTATCAGTGGGAATCAGCTGCTGCCTGTATTTTCCATGCTGCTCAGCACCAGCTACGCTCACGGACTGACCTTCATCTATGCAGGCTTTATTCTCTGTGACTTTATTCAGGCCGCGATCACAAGGCTTCACCCTGCTGCCTGATGCACACACCCTGCAGATTTCTTGTCCTGTTTTTTCATATAATTGCCGGATCGCTCATTTCACATTTTCTTTTTTTCAGCTTTCCTATATAATGAACGGGTAGAAGGTGAAAAAATGAAACAGAATATGAACGTATTATTAGTCGTCTGCGATCAGTTTCGCGGAGATGCTTTATCCTTTGCGAATCATCCGGATGTAAAAACCCCGTATTTAGATTCCCTGGCAGCGGACGGCGTCTTTTTCTCTCATGCTTATTCCGCCACGCCAAGCTGTATCCCTGCCCGCGCTGCCCTTATGACAGGCAGAAGCCAGGAACGACATGGACGTGTCGGCTATCTTGATGAGGTGGAATGGCGCTATCAGCATTACATGGCGGAGGAATTTTCAAACAACGGCTATCAGACACAATGCATAGGAAAGATGCATGTACATCCGCCCAGACTCACCTGCGGTTTTCAGGGACTGCAGCTTCATGACGGCTATCTGCGCTGTTATCGCAATCTGCATATCCCCCATTGGATGCATCAGGACGTCAGCGATGATTATTTACAGGAGCTGCGCAATGCGCTGGGGGAAGACGCAGACATCAATGCAAGTGGTGCGGAATGCAATTCCTGGGTGACGCATCCCTGGATATACGAGGAACGCCTGCATCCGACCAACTGGGTGGCTGATAAAAGTATACGCTTTTTAAAAACACGAGATCGCACCAGACCATTTTTCCTCATGTCCTCCTTTGTTCGTCCGCATCAGCCCTTAGACCCTCCAAAAGCATATTTTGATATGTATAAGGACAAAGACCTGCGCTCACCGGCAAGCGGTGACTGGGATTGCCAAAATGGTAATGGTTTGGCTGGCAGAATTTCAGACTCCATTTACGGATGCTGTGATGCCGCTATGCGTAAGGATGCCATGGCCGGCTATTATGCAGCAATCACCCATGTCGATCATCAGCTGGGGCGCATTCTGACAGCGCTGAAGGAAGATGGCAGCTATGACAATACGATCATTTTGTTTACCAGTGATCATGGAGAGATGCTGTTTGACCATTCTTTATGGCGCAAGGTCTTTCCATATGAAGGAAGCATCCATATTCCGTTCCTGCTGCATATCGGAAAAAATATCGCAGATATCGTACCACATACCGTTAACGGCATCACAGAGCTGCGCGACGTCATGCCGACCCTGCTGGACCTGTGTAACCTGCCGATTCCTGAAACCGTGGATGGCAGCTCCTTAAAGCGCTGTATCCTACAGGAAGCGGAAGCTGTACGAAGCTATTTGCATGGAGAGCACAGCTTTCATGATAAGCTCTCCAATCATTACATCGTCACAGAGCAGGATAAATTCATCTGGTACAGTGAAACCGGAGAGGAACAATACTTTGATCTGCGTCAGGATCCGCAGGAAACACACAATGCCATACAGGATGTGAAATATCAGACACGCATCGCACAGCTTCGTGATATTCTCATTCAAAAGCTGCAGGATCGCGAAGAGGGATACAGCGACGGCACAAGGCTGATCTGCCGCAGGCCACAGGACCTCCTGCAAAATGTTCATGATTACTAACCGCATCATGCTGCGGTTTTTTTTATGCCTTAGCGAAATCAGCCGCTGTAATCCCCTTTTTCGGACAGCTACCGAGAAAGCATACCTGTGCACAAGGCGGTCATCCCTGCACATCCTTTAACAAGTAACAATATACTGTGAATATTTACAGCCGGTAAGCAGAGGACACATAAAAAGCTCTGCCGCTATCCAAGGTGCGATCCTTTCTATAATTAGAAGCACACGGTCTTCAAAGCATACCGAGACTAAATTATATACAAGCTCTTGAAGCTGCCGATAAATGGGATATTTTTTAGCATTGAACATGTATCCTCTCACCCTTCCACAATTTTTCTACCATGCAAATAAATGGATGGCATCCTCCTTTCGACATATAGCAATAAAAAAGGGAGGCTAATTTCAAGCTCTCCCAATGTTTGCTTTTCGTATCTTTCCAGCAGCCACACAGCTATCTTCCTTTTTTCACCGGCTTTTTCGGCTTATAGATACGGAAGATTACACCCTCAGCCATATTTTCACCGACAACCTCATAACCGTTGGCACTGACTACCTTTGCCACAATCGACAGACCAAGGCCGAATTTTCCACCCTTGCCCATTTCATATGGCTTAAACAGCACCTTCAGACGATCCTCATCCATACAAGGTCCGTCATTGGAAATCGTCAGACCCTCCTCCTCGCTCAGATGAATATCAATCGTAGTTTTCGCATAGCGCAGCGCGTTTTCTATGATATTCTCCACAACAACACGCCACGGCTCTGCCAGTCCGTCAAAATAAACCTCCTCCAGATCTGTCAGAATCTGAATATCCGAACGGATGAATCTGGTGTTCTGTACAACTGTTTCCACGATTTCCTCCATATTGGAGCCGATCCCCTCACAATCCTGGGAAATCAGATATTCCACGCGATTCATGAACAGCAGAGAATGTACCTTCTGTTCGAGACGGTCTGCATTTTCAATAATAACATCGACACTTTTCTCCAGTGTATCATAGGGATAAATGCCATCCTTGATGCTTTCTCCATAGCTTTTGATTGTCGCAATCGGCGTTTTCAGGTCATGCGAAATATTGTGTATCATTTCTTCCTTCGTCTTTTCCTGCTTACGCAGCTCTTCCCGCATACTCACAAGTGCATCCGCCAGCTCACCGATCTCGTCACGACGGTTTACACGCAAATCCGCATCCTTGCCAAGCTTGACACGCTCGATGTAGTTACGTATCTGATTCAAAGGATGAATCAGTGTCAATACCCACATCATCATAATGATGAAGAAGAATCCGACAACAATGACGGTGATATAGACAACACTGTTGATCAGAGAGTTTTCCAGCTTGCCCATATTATCACTGTACATCTTGCTAACCAGCAGCTGGTCATCCGCCACCTTGTAAATACTGTAGTAGGCATCCCGATCTCCACTGACCTTCTTCACGATACCATGATGAATCTTATCCCCTGCTGTATAGCGGGCATTGACATTCAGAATGTCCTGTGCAATGGATTTCCATTCTGTACTTTCCAAATCCATATCCGAGGTATTCTTTCCTGCCAGCGTGACATGCGTTGTACCATCCAGCGTCCTGTTTACCCGCACCATAAAAATATCAATACCGGCTGCAGAATTGATCAGCTGCCGCTGCTCATCACTGGTATCGTCGCTTATTGCCCAGCTTTGCAGCGTGGAATCCAGTGTACCGTACATCTGTTCACGAATCACCGTTGTAACATTGCCGTTGATATAGACAAAGAAAAACACCGCAAAAAATGTCACAAAGAAAAAGATCAATGCAAACAGCTGCTGTGTCAGTGACAGCCGTTTGACAAATTCATTGAAACGCTTCATTATCCTAAACGGTATCCGTAACCGTAAATGGTATGAATGTTCAGATTCGGAAGCTTCTTACGCAGTCTTCGCAGGGTATCATCCACAACACGGTCACTTCCGAAATAATTTTCCTCCCATACACTTGTCAGAATCTTATCCCGGTTGAACGCCATTCCTTTGTTTTTGATAAACAGCATCAACAAATCGAATTCCTTTGTTGTCAGATCGATTTCCACGCCGTGATCAAACACCTTGCGCTGTTCCTCGTCCAGCTCATAGCCGTCAACCATGATCCGGTTATTGTCATCCTTATAGACACGCTTGATGACATTGTTTACACGCAGCACCAGCTCCTTGGGAGAAAACGGCTTCGTGATATAGTCATCACTACCTTTTTCCAGACCGATGATACGATCAAATTCCTTATCTCTTGCAGACATGAAAATAACAGGGATATCCCTCCCCTGCAGGCGGATTTCCTCAATCAGATCAAAACCGCTCTTGTCATCCAGCATGATATCCAGAATCCATAAATGCACATCGTCATCCATCACATGCGCACTCGCTTCTTCATATGTATAATAAGAACGTACTTCATAGCCTTCCTTTTTCAAATACTGATTCACCAGGTCGTTGATGGCCTTTTCATCCTCGACAACGCAGATTACTTTCTTCATTAACATCACCTCATACTCCTATTTTAGACTAAATTATGTGAAAAAAAAAGCTATTTTTCAAAGTAGCTGCTTTTCACATGGATTTCTCACATTTGCCGCTGTGTTTCCGTTCATTTTCCGACAATTCTCGACATTTCCCGGGAAACATAAAAGGACCCTCCCAATGGAAGATCCTTTCACACAGTAAGCTATAGTCCCTTTTCTTTGATAAAATCTACAATACGGTTGACATATTCCGCACACAGTTCATCTGTTTTGGCCTCAACCATGACACGAACCAGCGGCTCCGTACCGCTTGGGCGAACCAGGATTCTACCTTCATCCCCCAGCTCCTGCGCTACCGCATCCACCGCCGCAAGCAGTTCTTTATCTTCCAGTGCCGCATGCTTGTCATGAACCGGTGTATTGATCAGCAGCTGCGGATAAATAAACAGATCCGCACACAGCTCTTTCAAAGACTTCTTCGTATCCACCATGATTTCCAGCAGCTTCATTGCGGTCAGAAGCCCGTCTCCGGTGTTTGCATGTGCATTGAAGATGATATGGCCACTCTGTTCACCACCGATGGAATAATCATGCTCCTTCATACATTCAAACACATATTTGTCACCGACAGCCGTCTGCTCATACTTCAGCCCCTTGGCCTTTAGTGCGTGATACAAACCAAGGTTGCTCATCACCGTGGTTACGACAACATCATCATGCAGAATTCCCTTATCGTACATATAGCAGCCGCAGATATACATCGTGTGGTCTCCATCAATCAGATTTCCATCCTCATCGACAGCAATCAGACGATCCGCATCTCCGTCAAAGGCAAAGCCGACATGATAATTGCCTTCCTTCATCATGCTCTGCAGCTCCTCTGGATGTGTAGAGCCGCATTTGGTATTGATATTGATACCGTTTGGCGCAGAATGAATCACCTCTACCGTTGCCCCCAGCTCGCTTAACGTTTCCGCAGCACAGCTCGTTGCACTTCCGTTTGCCAAATCCAGCAGAATGTTCATGCCGGTAAGATCCATCGGAACGATTTCCTTCAGCCAGGATTCGTACAGCTCCAGCCCCTCATCCCATTCGATCACACTCCCGATTTTTTCATTGTGTGCGACTTCAATGGACACTTCATGGTCGATATACTTCTCAACCTCCAGCTCAACCTCCGGATTCATTTTGCAGCCGTCTCCATTAAACAGCTTAATTCCGTTGTCATGGAACGGATTATGACTTGCGGAAACCATGATTCCACAGTCGAAATGCTCCTTCTGAATCAGATAGGAAACCGCAGGAGTCGGACAGACTCCCAGCAGATATACACTGGCTCCGCAGGATGTGGCACCAGCTGCCAGACCCATTTCAAACATGTCACTGGAAAGACGCGTGTCCTTTCCAATCAGAATCTTCGCATGGCGGTTTTTCCCGTAGTACCATCCCAGGTACTGTCCGATTCTCACCGCCATATCCAGTGTCAGTGTATCATTGGCGCGTCCTCTGGCACCATCTGTTCCAAAATACTTTCCCATATGTGTTACTCATCCTTTCCTATTCGTCGGCTACACTGCCTGTTGCAGTCACCTTAACACTACCATTCTTCAATACGTAGGTTGCCAGCTTATTCTTGCCCTCTACGATCAAAGGCTGTTCATACGTACCTGCCTTCTCAATCTTTGAAAGATCGACATACACCTGCAGCTCCTCTTTCTTGATTTTGCTGATGACATCCTTTGCTCCCTTTACCGTTACATCGACACTGGAGGAGCTTCCCTGCGCTACCGTGAAATTCAATCCGTCAATGCTGTTTTTAAAGGCAATCGGTACATCCTTGATGACCCGCTCCTTGGTATCCGTCAGCTTGATGGATATGTTGGCGATATTGCTGGAAATCTTCGTTACCCCGTTTGGCATGATGATCGGCATGGAAATCTCACGATCGCTTGTCAGCGTAGATGCCGGTATGGTAATCGGTATCTCATCGATGTTATCGAGCACAGACTGCTTCGCATAGATTGTCACATGATCCTTATCCAGTTTATAGGATTCTATTGATTTATCATTTGGAATCACACCAGTTGGATTCAGTGTGATCGGTACGTCCTTGCTTGGTTTGGTTACCTTAACACTGGCTTTCAGTGTATCCGGTATAATGTCCACCTTCATAAGGTTTCCATCTGCATCATATGCAACGATGTTCGCTTTGGTTTCAAAATCTGTTTTCACATCCTTATCCACCTTGATCAGCGCCTTTACAAATGCAATTTTATCCAGGGTATCACTATCGGAGCGAACCAGGACCTCTCCCTGCTGCAGCTGTGGTTTCCCCAGGTCATATATGGAGTCCATCTGCTGACGGTTGACGAAGTCATAGCCGACGGTAAAACGCCGTATGGATTTTTTCTTTATCGTAACAACGACGGTGGAAGGCTCTAATACAACCTCGACACGGGCAGGCATCGCCTCCGTTGTCAGCTTCACCTCATGCGTGCCCTCGGTCAGATCGGTCATATTTGCTATCACCTTAAAATTTTTCTGCTGCTTAACGCTCTTGATATCCGTCAGATCACCGATGATTCGTACCTTGACCGTCTCCGGCAGACCGCTTACCTCATAGGCCTGATTGGATAAGACCTGAGATACTGGAAAATCGCCCAAATCCTCAGCACTCTTCACATTCTCAAGAAAGTTTGCCCCCTGAGAATTGAAGGTCACATAAAACAATACAGCCAGTATCAGAGCAACGACCTTGCCGTGCTTCTGATTAAACAGCAGCTTATCCAGCCAGCCGCTGATCCAGCGAAAGAATTTGCCGACCTTGATTTCCACATTTGCATAGGTTCTGGCAAACGTCTGGCTCTTTTCGGCAATCGCCTTGGCTAGTTCCGTCTTGCCCTCCGAGCTTAATTGTGTTTTCTTCTTTTTCTTTGCCATTAGGAATCTCTCCTTTCTGTAGCTTTATCAGGAGTTTCTTCATCCTCATCCGCTTTCTCATAATGCAGAACGATTGCCTCCGGTTCAATTACATCATTGAACAGATCACTTGCCATATTCGTCATGATGGTTTTGCCGGTTTCCTTTTTCGGCTGTTCTGCCTTAGGCTCTGCTTTTTTCTTACGGCGTGTTTTCTTTACCGGCTTCTTTTCTTCCTCTGCCCCTTCCTGCATTTCCTCTTTTGCAGGAGAGACCGTCTTCTTCTTAGCAGCCGATTTTCGCTTCTTCGGCTTTGCTTCATCCGCTTCCTTATCCGGCTCTTCTTTCTTCTCCGAATCGGTTACGATATTTTCAAACAGGGCATCCAGCTTCTCATCCTGCTTCTGCGTAAGGTCCTCGATATGCAGTCGATCCACTTCCTGTTCCACGACCACAACATCCTTTTCCTTCTTATCCTGTTCCTCACTCTTCTTCTTTTTCGTATAGCGGTTATCTGCCGCTTCCTTTTTTGTCCGTTTATTTTTCCCCTTAAAGTAATGCGCAAACACCCCCGGCTTCTTGCCATCATAGGATGGCGGAGTACTTACCTGCTCAGCAGGCTCCTCCTGCTTGTCATGTACGGTGGCACTTTGCTGCTTGCAGACAACATTCATCAAGAATTCCCGCAGACTTGCTTCGGAAATCACGGTCAGCTTACCGCCCTCGGCAATGGATATGTTTCCCGTTTCCTCACTCACAACAATGGTGATGGAATCGGTGATTTCGCTGATTCCAACTGCAGCGCGATGTCTTGCCCCGTAGCTTGTCGGAAGCTCTCTGGTTGTCGGTGGAAAATAGGCAGCCGCACAGGCGATTTTCACACCCTGAATGATAACGGCACCATCATGCAGCGGCGTTCCGTATTGAAAGATGGAGCAGAGCAGCTCGCTGGATACAACGGAATTCATCGGTGTACCGGTCTTGATGTAATCGCTGAGGGAATGTCCCTGCTCGATGGAGATCAAAGCACCAGTCTTGGTCTTCGACATTTCCGCACAGGCCTTGACCAGCTCATCCACCAGATTTTCACGTTCATTGATTGTCAACGTGGATATCCGGGAGAACACATTGGTTTTACCGATTTTCTCCAGAATACTACGAATTTCCGGCTGGAAGATGATGATGACCGCAACCACACCCCAGTTCATGATGGAATCCGCAAGATTTGCGACGGTGTGAAGCCCCAGAAAGCTGGCAGCGGAACGTACAATGACTATGAGCAGTACCCCCTTGAATATCTGGATGGTACGCGAATTGTTTTTCACGATTTTCAGACAGTAATAGACAAGTGCCCAGACACAGGCGATGTCCAGCAGCTGCTGAATCAATTCCCGTAAATTGTTCAAAGTGAAATAATTGAGCATAAAAACACTCCTCTCGTATTTTATATTATAGCACAAAGTGCTTCGTCTACCTATAGTTTTCTGTCCATGGTAAAGCCTTTCAGAAGCATTTTTACGCTTTGAAAGGCTCTGTTTTTTATAGATACAAAAGAAGTTGGTTAAAACGGGCTGGTCTTCTGTTATATACTACGTGCTTTTCGATAATGCACACACTGCCAAATGACACGCTTAAATCAATGCCATTTACAATTCAAAGCAGAAGGTTGGCCGATACAGACACCTGTTGGCAGATTGATGCTGTAGGTGCTTTCGATTGTCACATCCATCACGACTTTATGTACGACGCGCAGTATCCTTTTGTATGCCTTGATACAAACGAAACTGCTTATGCAACAGAAAATGATAGCCAATCCACGAAAGAATGCAGCTGACTGCCAGTAGTGCAAGCAGCCAGAGTGGTATGGAAAGCATCCCTGTGGAAAAATGAAAGCAGGAACTGAGTAGGTAGAGAACAAATTTGATACCCACAGCTAAAACGCCATATGCGATCAAATATGTGTACCATGCGCCCAGAATACGGTGAAAGCTGTGCCGGTTATGCCATTGTAAGAGCACAGTGCTTCCTAGAATGATCATGATATAAAACATGATGGTCTTCCATGACACAAACAGCATACCGTTTTTCACATATTCGCTTTCATCGATTCCTATCCCGATAACATCAAGCAGCGCCCACAATACCATAAGGGAGGACAGCATTCTCCACCAGCGCAGCAGCTTTTCCAGCCGTGTTTCCTGTACCGCATTCGCACAGACGGCATCACAAAATTTCCGATAATCGCCAAATACCTCCTCTACCTTGCGTCCGCGCATTTGACTTTCCAGTGCCATAGCCAGAATATCGTCTCGAATATCCCTTGCGACCAGCAGGGAAATGTCCTTACTGCTCAGATAGCGCAGCATATCCTGATATACGATCATGTATGCATGATTGAGATTTGCATCGTTATATTCATTACCAGTCATCGTTCACACCTCCTTCAAACAGCCTGTCAATCGTTTTTGCCAGCTTTCTCCATTCCGTATAAAAATCCCGAAGATACACGCGGCCTTCCGCTGTGATCTGATAATATTTGCGTTTAGGTCCCAGTGGAGAATCCCTTTTCTCCGCCTTGATATAGTGTAGCTTCTCCAACCGCAGCAGAATCGGATACAGCGTTCCTTCCGTGACATCGATCCAGCCGGCTTCCTTCATATTGATCAGAATTTCATAGCCGTAGGTCGTATGCTGTTCAATGATTTTCAGAATACAGCCCTCCAGACTCCCGCGCATCAGCTGTGTTTTATCGTACATGGACTCACCTCTACTTTGCGACACAAGGTACTTCTTCATCTATATTGTACCACAGGCTAGTTGACAGTCAACCGTAATCGTAAAGGCAGGAGCATCCATATGCATGCGTAAATACATTTACGATTCCGCAAAGCACATGCACATTTTCATAATACATATAGGATATTGTGCATAGGTACAAGCGTTATTGTCAAATTGAGAAATGCATAGCATACCGTTTTCCCCTGCCGTATTTTTACGCTGTAAAGGCAAAATTTGTGCAGGATTGATTCCATAGCATCATGCAAAGCCCACAAAAAAAGAGCACACGATATGCCCTTTCTGCTAAGCCTGATCATACACCGGATCCCCCGCCTTTCACAGGATCAAACATCTGCACCGCTGCTCTTTCTAACGCAAGCTATTATCTTATATATAATATAGAGAGAAAAGCCTCTGCCGCTGTCTTGTTACTGCTTCATCAAATAGGCAATGCATTCCTCTATACTGATAAACACATGCTCTGCCGGTTTTACGATGGCACTTCTTGCATGCATCATGGCACAGCCGTGAAATTCCTCAATCATCGGAATATCATTAAAGGAATCACCGATGGCATAGATATCATCATGCTCCAGTCCCAGATGCTGTTCGATAAAATACAAGCCCTCTGCCTTGGAAACACCCTCCGGCACGATATCCACACAGTTCACATTCACATAAGCAACAGCGTAGCCCTTGAAATTCGTATTGATGTAATGACTGATCTCCTCCGCAAGTATGGTATCATTCAGTGAAACAACAAGCTGGGATATCTTCCCACGGTCCAATATTTCCTCCTCGTGCTCCTTTGTATCCGGCATATTGCCGTATTTGTGATCGATTTGATTCTCATCCACAGAAAATTTAAACCGATGAAAGCCGTCATTGATGACATACGATACGCAATCCAGCGTTTTGATATACGCGATGATATCCAGCGCCTTGTTGAAATCCATATACAGCACCTGCAGTTTCTGAAAATCACGATCATAAATCACCCCGCCGTTATTTGCCACGATGAAGTCAAATTCGATCTTATTTTTTTGAATCTCCACCTGTATGGACTCCATACTTCTACCTGTCACCAGACCAAACATGTTTCCCGCTGCACGGAATTCATGAATCGCATGGATATCATTTATATCAACCAGCTCCTCCGTACGGAGCGTACCATCATAATCACTCGCCAGAATTTTCATACTCATATCCTCCATATACTTTCATTTTACCAAGTTTCAACAAAAAAACAATGTTTATGTATAAGATTCGTAAGCTTTTCCCATACTACTATCAGGAGGTGTTAGAAATGGCACAGAAGAAATACCGCCCAGGAATGAACTGCGAGAAAACCGGAAAGTACACATGCTATGACAAAGATGGCAACGAAATGTACGGTGACGTAGACGTTGAAAAGGGTAGACGTTTTCCTCCTTCACAGGAAGAAGGATGCTACTACGAAGAACAGTAGTATCTGTTCGGCTCTGTAGAACTTATACATCGGTATAAGAAAAAAAATTCCCATTCTCTTTCTGAGATCGTGGGAATTTTTTTATTTCACCTTCGCTCTGCAATAAAGGCGAATTCTGCTTCCGGCTGTTCCATAAGCTTTTGGGAATGCTTTCTTTGTTTATATGTGCTGCATAAGGTGCTGTTAACGGCTATAAATCCGATATACAAGCAGTTTTTTCACAGCTCCCCTTCTGCATATCGCCTTGTTCATTTTATAATCCAGGATTTCATATACAAGCACAGTATTATGACGCTTTCTTTATGTATGGCAAGCAGTCATGCAAGCCTTCATGAAGCAGATTCACATGATGCTTGGATGCACGCACAGCTTTCCTTCATATTCCAGATTCCACAATCACCATACTACACGGTTACTTGCTTATTCGCTATCCTTTGCTTTTTTCGGCACATCCACCAGACGATAGACAGCACGTCCATTCCGAACGCCCAGCTGCAGCACCTTAATGATTTCCTGCTCATTCTCCTTCAGCTTCACCAGACAATACTTATCCTTTAACAGCTTTTCCGCCATAGGCAGCGTAACCTCTTTTCCAATCGACTGAAAAAAACGGTCTTCCTTCCACAAAGCGAATTTACACCCATTGCGGTAATTCACACAGCCAAAGCCCTTGCTGTTTTCGACGATTTTGTTTCCACAAAGCGGACAGATACCAACAGCCTGACGATCATCATCAATTTCCACCTCACCGGATACACGCAGGTTGGAATAATCCTTTTTCAAATGCGGGACGAAGGCCTCCAGCACACTGTCCACCAGCGTTTTCACATCGGCATTGCCTTCCTTGATATCCTCCTGAATCACCCACCATTTTGCGGTCAGATCCGGCTTTTTGATCTCCTCCGGCAACAGATGGTAAAAGTCCTTCCCCAGCTGTGTAGAAATAATGTTTTTCCCCTTCATTTCCACATACCGGCGTTTGATGAGTGTTTCCACAATCTGTGAGCGGGTAGCACTCGTACCGATCGAGCCGTTCTCTCCCTTCTTATCCTTATCCTTCTTCTTCAGAATATCCTTTATTTCCTTATCCTGCACATACTTGGCAATACTGGTCATATCACGAATCAGACTCGCCTGCGTATAGCGCTTCGGCGGATTGGTCTCCTTTTCCTGGATATCGCTGCTTACCAGTTGAATCGGATAGGTTCCCTTCGGTAAATCGAAGCGGCCGTCATCCTCTTCCTCCTCCTGGCTGTCCTCCTTCTCCGGAGTAAAATATTTCTTATAGCCCTCATCCAGCACATACGTACTGGTCGCGCGCAAATCCCCAGCCTCCGTTTTGATGACTGCACTCAGCTGCCGTTTACGAATCGGTGGCAGAAACTGCATGATATAGTACCGGCAGATTTCCTCATACACCCTTCGCTCATCTGGAAGCAGCTGTGCTATATTGAAATCCGACATCGTTGGAATAATGGCATGGTGCGCCGTCACATATTTGTCGTTAAAGCATTCGGAATGCAGCTTATAATCCACCGGATACTGCTCATTCAGCTTGCTCATAACATGCGGCAGCACCCTGTCAGCCTCCTGAAAATGCTCTTCCTTCAAATACTGGGAATCACTTCGATTATACGTGATTGCCTGATAGCGGTCACGCAGGGTCTGGGTAATCTGATCCGTTTTACTCAGATCGAAGCCATATCTGGCATTCATATGCGCCTGTAGCTTTGCCAGATTAAACGGCAGCGGCGGCTTTACGTCCATGAATTTCTCATCCACCTTCACCTTCTGATCCGGCTTGGACATGATATTTTTTTCGATATCCTCCATACTATTGCGATGCAGAATATGCTTTCCATCATCCAGCAGATCACTTTTCGGCTTCAGCTGAAAGCGGATAGCTGTATCTGGCTCTTCCATATGACCATCGGTATGCAGCTCATAATATTTCTGCTTCACATGATTGTCAATAGCCTCATCACGCATGACGATCAATCCCAGCGTCGGACTCTGCACACGGCCTACACTCATACCCTTTCTGCGTAAAAGCAGGGAAAACAAACGGGAATAATTGATTCCCACGACATAATCCGCAACAGCACGGGCATAGGCACTTCTTCCCACAGCACGCAGCTTTTCATCATTATCGATCAAATCATGAAAGGCCTTTTTGATATTTGCCGGCGTATTATCATTGATATATACCCGCTTCACCGGCTTCTCATTCTGTGCGTAATCCAGAATTTCATCAATCAAAAACTGTCCCTCATCATCCGGGTCACCTGCATGTATGATCTGGTCACACTCCTGCATCAGCGCCATAATCTGTTCCACTCGATCCTTTTTATTTCCATCCGGAACCAGCTTCCAGTTTTCAAAGCAGATAGGAAGATCCTCTTTTTTCCATTTTTTATATTTTGCATCATATTCATCCGGCTCGCACAGACGCAAAAGATGCCCATATGCCCAGGTTATGATGACATTCTGCTTACGTATGACGCCGCGGACTTCCTTACCGTTGCCATCAATCGCATCCGCAATCGCTCTGCCCAGCTCCGGCTTTTCCGCAATGATCAAAGAGCGCATAGAATTCCTCCTTCGCACGATCCTAAACAAATACCTAAAATTATAGCAGAAATCTCTGAAAATTTCTAATATTTTTCATACAGCTGCGATTTGCAGGCAGGACATATGTTCACAATTCCATATAGTATGTTCGCCTATATCATATATCACATATAAGGGATGCAGCATGCTTTTGTCTGAGATACAAATAGAAAAGCACGCAGCATTGACACGTGTCTCCTTTGCTGCATCGGGGATATTATTTCTGCATTATGCTGAATCAATTCCTCCTGCCTTACATCGAATCAGACCTGTGGAATGCTTTCTAGCTGACCATCAAAAAAACAACGGGAATCAGGATTTGACCTAGATGATTTTTCTTTTTCATCATCAATTTTCATAATGTCTTCTAAGCAAAATGTTCTTCTTGGATACTATTCTGGCTTTTTTCTTTTAACATCCTGCGGGAAGAGCTTTCCGATTAAAGAAAAGCACCCCTGTGAGGTGCTTTCCGTTATTTAAGCCTTTGCTGTAATCAAACGCGCATTGATAATACCTTCCCGGCTGCGCAGCCGCTCCATCAGCTCTTCACTGACTTCATCATTGGTATCAAGGATCATATAGGCATAATCCTTTTTCCCCTTGTTGGCCATATTCTCGATATTTACGCCGACATTGGCAAGCGCTGTGGTAATGGCACCAACCACATTCGGCACATTCTTATTGATAATGCAGATTCTGTATTTGCATTCCTGTGCAAGCTGCATATCCGGAAGATTCACAGAATGCGTGATATTTCCCGTTTCCAGATACTCCATAATTTCATTGGCAGCCATAACCGCACAGTTTTCCTCGCTTTCCGGAGTGGAGGCTCCCAGATGAGGAACTCCGATCACCTGCTCATACTGCAACAGCTCCTTTGTTGGAAAATCTGTTACATAAGCAGCAATTTTTCCTTCATCCATCGCCTTCATCATTGCTTCATCATCAATCAGACCGCCGCGTGCAAAATTCAAAACACGCACATCGTTCTTCATTGCCGCAATCGCTTCCGCATCAATGATATTTGCTGTTTTATCATTGAATGGAACATGGACGGTAATATAGTCACATTCCTCAAAAATCTGTTTCAGATTTTGTACATGGTGCACCCTTGCCTTTAAGGTCCAGGCTGCCTTTACAGAGATAAACGGATCATACCCGAAGACCTCCATATCCATAGCAGCGGCCGCATTGGCAACCAGTACGCCAATCGCACCAAGTCCGATGACTCCCAGCTTTTTCCCTGCAATTTCCGGTCCGACAAAGTTGCTCTTTCCTTTTTCGACAGTCTTGGAAATATCTTCACCATCCAGCGTCTTAACCCATTCAATTCCTTTTGTAATCCTGCGGGAAGACATCAGCAGACCTGCCATCACCAGCTCCTTAACCGCATTGGCATTGGCTCCCGGCGTGTTGAATACAACAATTCCCTGTTCGCTGCAGCGATCCAGCGGGATATTGTTTACACCTGCACCGGCTCTGGCTATACATTTCAGATTCGCAGGAAATTCCACATCATGCAGCTTCGCACTACGCACCATAATGGCATCATAGCTATCAAAATCCTCAGAAAATTCATATGCGTTCGGATCAAACTGATGGATTCCGGCATCCGCAATCTTATTAAACAGCTTTATTTTCATAGTAATCTCCCTTATTTATGTTCCTCTTCAAATTTTTTCATAAATGCAATCAATGTCTGCACACCCGCAAGCGGCATTGCATTGTAGATGGATGCACGCATTCCGCCAACTGCACGATGCCCCTTCAGGTTACTCATACCGGCTGCGGCACTTTCCTTGGCAAACAATGCATCCAACTCTGCATTCGGCGCACGGAAGGTTACATTCATCAAAGAACGGTCCTCCTTACGCACGGTGGTTGTATAGAAAGCACTGTTGTCCAGATAGTCATACAGCAGCTTCGCCTTTTCTTCATTTCGCTTCTGCATTGCCGCAAGTCCACCCATTTCTTCTATCCATTCCAGAACAAGTCCCAAAATGTAAATTGCATAGGTAGGCGGTGTATTGTACATGGAATCCTTGTCGGCAAGAGGAGCATAGTCCATCATCACCGGTGTGAATTCCTTTGCATGTCCAATCAAATCCTCACGAACAATCGCAACTGTCAATCCGGCACATCCCATGTTTTTCTGTGCTCCGGCAAAAATGATCCCGAATTTGGATACATCCACCGGCTTGGACAGAATATCACTGGACATGTCCGCTACAATCGGTACTCCGTTCGTTTCCGGAACATATTTCCATTCTGTACCATAAATCGTGTTATTTGCACATAGATAGACGTAATCCGCATTCTTGTTCAGCTGCAGCTCCTGCTGTGCGGGAATATAGGAATAATCCGCATCCTTACTGGAGCCAGCCAAAACGATATCCCCGTATTTCTTTGCTTCCGCATATGCCTTGTTCGCAAAATATCCGGTCACGACATAATCTGCCGTACCCTTTTGCAACAAATTCAGGGGAACCATGGAAAACTGAGAGGTCGCTCCTCCCTGCAGAAACAGCACCTTATAGTTATCCGGTATATTCATGATGGAACGCATTCGTTCCTGTGTTTTTGTAATTATCGCATCATAGGCTTTGGAACGATGACTCATTTCCATAACCGACATGCCACTTTCCTCGTAATTCAGCATCTGCGATTGCGCTTTTTTCAACACCTCCAGTGGCAGCATGGATGGACCAGCTGAAAAATTGTAAATTCTGTTTTCGGCCATAATCAGGCACCTTCCTTTCCTCTTTTACTTATTCCAACAGCATGTTTTTCTGTTAGTAAGCACTATTATAGCACAAATGAAATAAAATGAAAGTTAAAATGAAAAATTGATGTAACATTTATGAAAGAGTTTTCTTAACGCAAACAAAGTGAATACATATGTTCACAAATTAAAGACACTTGTTTTCCTTTCGCTCTTCTTTTATTCGTGGTATACTTACCTTACAGAAATTGGGAGATGAGAACATGCTGGATTTTCGATTATATACATTCCTTACGCTGTCTGAAACATTAAATTATACGAAGGCTGCGGATATCTTATGCATTACACAGCCTGCTGTTTCACAGCATATTAAATATATGGAAAAGGAATATGATTGTAAATTGTTTTTTTATGACGGAAAGCAGTTGAATTTGACGGTTCAGGGAAAGCTGCTTGCGGAAAAAGTACGTACCATGGTTGCGGATGAGAAAATGATTCGCAGTCTGTTGAAGCAAAATCAGAAAACACCTGCCCTGCGCTTTGGTGCCACCCTGACGATTGGGGAGTTTATCCTGCCGCAGCGCTTAAACCGCTTTCTCACTGCACATTCGGAAACAGGTCTGTGCATGATTGTGGAAAACACGGCTACCCTGCTGCAGATGCTAAACAGCGGAGATATCGGCTTTGCCTTTGTCGAGGGGTATTTTCCAAAGCAGACCTATGATTGGCAGCTGCTGTCCCAGGAGCGTTATGTCGCAGTGAAAGGAAAGAAGTATCCTTTGCAAAAGGAGGTTCACTGCCTAAAGGATCTGGTACAGGAAACACTGATTGTCCGGGAAGAGGGCAGCGGCACCAGAGAGATTCTGGAGCGCGGCATGCAGGAAATCAACCTGTCCATCGCATCCTTTCAAAGGGTGATAGAAATCGGCAATGTACAGGCTATAAAAACACTTGTCAAAAACAACCAGGGAATCAGCTTTCTATATGAAGCGGCCGCAAGAGAAGAAATAGAAAAAGGAGAGCTTGAGGTGATTGACCTGTACGATTTCCATATTCTCCATGAATTTAATTACATTACCCTGAAGGATTCCGTATTCAAGGAACAATACGATGCTTTCTTTGCATCTGTGCAAAAGCCATGAGAATTGTCGTGGCTTTTTATATGCGCTTTCTTCATGCTTGCTAGTGCTTGCGACTCTGAAATTCCATGCCTGACAGCTCTTTCATTCCCTGTTGGACATCGAAATCGGATATACAGGCTGCTCGATGTAAAGAATATGATGCAGGCACATTGCGGTATAAGAGTCTTTCCTTATCCTTGGCGGCTCAGAAGAGACTAGCACTGGAAGCATGCAAATAAAGACCACCGTCATATACAGCTATTTGTCATATACATGCAATTCACAAAAAAAAGGCGCTCCTGCACAGAGCTGCCTCTGTATAAGAACACCTTATCATGTTGTTGGACTATGAAGTATGCTTCAAAAAAAGCAAATGATTCCCCCTATATTTCCAAATTACACAAACACCAGCTGTACCAGCATCATATAAAGCAGGGTACCCCCAAGGATACTGATCATATTGTTTCGCTTCCACACATGAAGAAGCACGACACTTCCAATGCCGAGCAGCTCCGGCAGACCGTACGGATATTGAAAAAACGCCGTATTGCGAACACAATAGACAATCAGACAAAGCATGATCGCCATTGGCAGAACATTTCCCAGATATACAATTTTCCGCGGAAGTGCTTCTGCATTTTTGAATATCATAAAGGGAAGCGCACGGGTCAGAAAGGTGCAAACCGCCGCTACTGCAATAATCAGCAGAGTATCCGTTATACCAATCATGATGCATCCCCCTTTCCCTCTACCTTATCCTGAAAAATGATAAGCAGAATAACGAGCAGTATAAGCGCTGGCAGCAAAAAGTTAGCTAGCTGAAATAGCACAGCTGCAATAAGAATCGCAGCTACCGCGATATAGACCGCCCCATGCTGCTTCGCAGCAAGCCATTGTTCCACAAAAATGACAGTAAACAATGCTGTCATCGCAAAATCAATTCCAGTGGTGTCAAAGGCCAGCAAGGAGCCGATGGTTGCACCGAGAACAGAACCAATAATCCAGTACAGCTGATCAAACAGCGATATGCAGAACATCAGCTGCTTTCCTTCTTTGCTCTCCTTATTCGGAATAGCACACAATAAGGAGTAGGTTTCATCTGTCAGGGAAAACATCATATACCAGCGTTTCTTTCCCATTGCAGGGAAGCTTTTCAGAAATGACAGCCCATAAAACAGCTGTCGTGCATTTACCGTAAGCGTAACCAGAGCAACCTCTACAAGTGAAAATCCGGCATGAAAGAATGTCAGTAAAACAAACTGCATACTTCCAGCGTATACGCTCAGACTGATCAAAAAAGCCCAGATCATGGAATAGCCCTGCTGCTGGCAGAGAATGCCGAAAGCGATTCCCAGAAACACATAGCCGACCATCACAGGAAAGCTGAGCCGCAATGCCTCCCTTGCTATTTTCATACAACATCACCCCTCAAAAAAGTTTTCTTATATTTTAGACGATTTCTCTACGGCTTGCAATCCCCTATATTTTTTACGGATTTAGACGGATATAGAATATCAAGAATTCATTCTGCTTTTTATAAGGTGATTTGTATCGGAGAAGGTACTGGCGGATTATTCTTTTTTAGTGGACTTCTTTTTTACTAGGATAACATTGCGATACCATGATTTTTAAACATAACAGGATAGTCTTATCGAAAATTCTTATGTGTGCGCCCAGACTACAGCTTCCCCCTGCTGTTTGTCATTCGGAATATAGAAATGCATCAAAAAGAAAAGATATCCAATAACAACAAAGCTTCTCGATGAGAGATAAAAGTAAAAATCACAAATCCTTATGCTTTGAAAATATGCAGCTTCATTCTTTTAGAAAAAGCTAAATGACCATAAGTAAATACTGTAGAATTCTATCCGTCATGAACATTTTTCCAAAAAGCAGCATAAATAATTAAGAAAATGCGGATTTTTTAGGAATTTCGCAGTTTTTTTTCGTATAGAAGTATGTAAGTAATAAGCTTACAGAAGGAGGTTTTCGTCATGGTCAAAACGAAGGCAAATAATGTATTGAATTACTGTAATGATTTATTTTTTAAGTACACACTATCCCGTGAGGATACGGAATCCGTGTATGCACGTAACACCATCATACAACGTGTTACCGGGATCAGAGTCAAGGAAAGCAGGGTGCTGAATCCGAATCTCGATCCAGGCGTTATCGGCAAGAAGAGAATTATTCTCGATGTCCACGTGAAGGATGAGGCAGGTCGTTTCTTTAATCTCGAGATGCAGACCACGTACGCAGGAATTGCGGAAATGATGCGTTTTGAATTTTACGGAGCACGTGCCTTAAACAATCAGCTGAAAAGCAGTGAGAAATACAGGGATTTGAAGCCGGTATACCAGATTATTTTTATTGAAAAATACGCTTGGAATAATAAAAATCTGATCAATCACTATCAAATGCGCAATGAACAGGGGGAAGCGGAGAGTGAATATCCGCTGATCAGAAGAACCTTCGTTCATCTACCGGTCATTAATGACATCGCAAAGAAAAAGGAAATCCAGCAAATGGATGACTTCGAGCAGCTCTGCTTTTTATTTAAAAATAACGCAAAAAATGATATACTGAAATCAAAGGAAAGGCTGGTGAAAGTATTCATGGACAAGTACGAGGAAATGCAGAAGGATGAGGAGCTATGGTCAACGGCAATGGCGATTCAGATGGGAGAAGCACGTTATCGCTATGGTCTGGAGGACAGCTTTGAAGAGGGGATGAAGGAGGGAATCATAAAAGGAAGAGAAGAAGGGAGAGAAGAGGGTGAAAAAGTAGGATTAGTGAAAGGGAAAGCAGAGGGAGAACGATTATTTTTAAACCGCATGATGGAAAGCAAGTATCATGAAGACTGCTCAGCGTGGCTGTGCACCTTGTCAACAGCACAGATGGAACAAATCGCCCACCTTCTATTAACTTGTGACACATTGGAGGACATAAAAAATCAAATCACCCCCGCAAGCAATACCTAGTAATTGTAAGTGAAAAACTATTCCTATACTTTGAACGCTTTGCTCTCACATAGGAAAAAGTAGATTACGCAGCATGTTGTACATTTATAGCTGGGGATTGCATTTTATATTTTTGAATATACATACCATAGAGAAAAGCAAAGCCACCTTTCCCTGCAAGGATGGCTTTGTCATTTAGAAAATTTAGCAAGCTGAGATATTTATCAAAAAATGAAAAAAAGCATTGACAAAGCTGCTCTGTACATGATATATTTATTAAGCAATCGAGATGGGGTGTTAGCTCAGCTGGGAGAGCACCTGCTTTGCACGCAGGGGGTCATCGGTTCGATCCCGATACGCTCCACCATGATAGATCAGAAAAGATTCCTAACGGAATCTTTTTTTGTACTTATTATATGTCGGAAGCCGCATTCTTTGGCTAATAGAATACGGCTTTTTACTATATCGTCTTATATATACGATTTTGTGTCTGTGCATCAAACACAAATACATGCTCCCACACAAACCAGAATTGAATATTCTCTGTGCGCTGACGAATATGGGAAGCATCCCCCTTCATAATAACGATTCCCTCCTCATATTGGATATGATAATACACCTGTTCACCGGACTGTTCAACTAAAACAATCCTGCCACAGATACCGCCTGTTGATACCTCAATAATATGTTCACAACGTGCTGCTAGTATTACCGATAGACTCTCAGCCTCCGCAAGCCATGGTATCCGCTGATTATGAAAATGAAGTGCTCCCTGCACAAGGGCAGCCTGAAATTGATTGATATCATACAATCCTAAAAAAGAGGCTGTAAACAGATTGATTGGATCGCGATAAATTGTAATCGGATTGCCCATTTGCTGAATCTGTCCATCCTTCATAATAATCAGAATATCCGCAAGTGTCATTGCCTCCATCTGATCATGTGTAACATAAAGAAAGGTTGCATCGTTTTTCTGATACAGCTGAGCGATTTCAATTCGCAGCTGTGTCTTCAGTCTCGCATCCAAAGAGCTCAAAGGCTCATCCATCAGAAACAAGGACGGTTTTCTTACCAGCGCACGGGCAATCGCACAACGCTGTCTCTGTCCACCTGATAAATCTCCTGCTTTGCGTTCCAGTAGGTCGCAGATACCCAGCAGTTCACATATCTGATCGACCGCTTCCTTAATATCCTGCTGCTTCATCCCGCTGTGGGCAAGACCAAATGATATATTCTCAAAAACGCTCATATGAGGGAACAAGGCAGCTTCCTGAAACACCATGGAGATATTTCGCTGGGCAGGCGCTTTCTGATTGACGAGTTCATCATCAATATATATTTCCCCTGAATCGGGGGAAAGAAATCCTGCGACTAGCTGCAGCAGTGTCGTTTTCCCGCAACCGGATGGTCCTGCCAGTACAACAAAGCTTTTATCCGACAGCTCCAGATGAAAATCCTGTACAGCCTTTATATCTCCATAGGATTTTGTTATATTTTTCAGAACGAGTTTACTCATGCACATCTCTCCATATTCCCCATTAAGTTTAGCCGAAGAATGCAAAAAAAGCAACCTTGTCGAACAAAGCTGCTATCCTTGCAAATCCCCCATTCGTATTGATCTCGTAAACAGTATCAGTTGATTTACTAAGAGTGTACATGAGAATAAACGGGCTTGGGGAAGACCATTTTCACAATCTCCATCAATACGAATCCCATATGATCACCGAAGTGATCCCCAGTGTCTCGAAGCCCACCCTCTTCAAGACACCTATATGTTACTAGAAATAGTAAATTTATACAATGAATTTCATGCAAGTTGACATTTAATAAAAATTTTGATGATTATCGCAGTTTTTCAAGAAAACCGTCAACTCGGAGCATAAAAGAAAAAACTTCTTATGAAAAGAAGTAGTTTTCAAGTATTACATTCTGACGTGCAAATATCCACCATTTCCACAAACATTCATGTTCGCATCATTAGCAAATGCTACACAGCCAAGCAATAAACTCAAGCCACATAAACCAGCAAGTAAAGCCTTTTTCATTTTTTATACCCACAAAACTTAGAGACCATATGCATATCATCGTTCAACACGCATATGATAAATGAATTCTGAGTATTACTCAATAAATTATCTTCAACTTGCTATTAATGTATTAAAACACGTGATTAGAGTCATTTTTCAAAAAAACCGTCAACTTAAGTATACAATTATCTATTGTGTATTTTTTTCTGTATTTCTCTTTCAAATACAAGGAAATTCTTATACTGGCCTGTTATATCAACAATTCTTCCTAGTTCATATTTAAAAATTTCTATATTAACCTCATTTTCTAAATGGGGCA
Organism: Clostridium sp. DFI.1.208; assembly: GCF_024463855.1. Classification (NCBI taxonomy): domain Bacteria; kingdom Bacillati; phylum Bacillota; class Clostridia; order Eubacteriales; family Clostridiaceae; genus Clostridium; species Clostridium sp. DFI.1.208. Next base: position 54,932 of record NZ_JANGCA010000030.1, read on the forward strand.
ATATTTGCTTCATAATATAATTTTGTTTTACAAATACGGGTATATCATCTCCTAATGTAAAATATTTATACATCTTGATCAACTCGACAGGATAAGATGAAATATCTTTATCATTTAGGATTGGTATGTTTATATCTAAACCAAGTCTATTTTGACAGTCCGCCATATACAATATAGTGGGTAGATAACTATCTCTATAATAACTAAATGATTTTTTATAATACTCAAGTGATAATATATAATTCTTATCATTATGAAATGCAGATCCTATATTAGCAAATGTTTCACTTAATTTTATGTCTGGATACTTATATTTTTTTGATAAGTTCCTCAATACGATCTATAACAATATTTAAATTCACTTTATTATTATAACTATTTAAAGATACTCTACAGTTCAATATATCAAGTAATCTAATTTTATTGCCTTCTTCTAGAAAAACATGCTCTAGATCATCAATTATATTATTCATACTAATGAAATCGCCTATAGAAAGGTAATAATGTATTAGATTAATTTTAAGACAATGCAAATCAACATCAACCAAATCAATCATATCTACAATCTTGGTATAAAGCTCCATGTCAAGAACACAATACGATGATGATTTAGAATATATCAATAGTTTTAATATATCATTGATTTTCAATAATCCTTTACTTAAGATTACTAGGTACTTCTGTAAATCTACTTCATCTATTTGGCTATCATAATTGTAATACTCATACAATTTATCCAATATTTGATAAATCTCTGAATAGTATACATATTCCTTTACTTCATATAAAACACGTTTACTTTTATCAATAAGGATTATTACATCTTCTCTTTCATAAAATTCGATAGCTTTGTAAAGTCCTTTCATCAGTTTATCAATAGCCTCATCGATTACTGGAAATTCACCAAACTTCAAATCCAGTTTATCTAATAATTCAATATAAACATCCTCAGATCTGCTCAATCCGCCAGCCTCAATATTCTTCAAAGTATTGATACTGCAAATACCCTCGCAAAATTTCTTCAGGGTAAAACTATTCTGTGTATTCCCCCGACGCTCTTCTCTATAAATACCAATTAGTTTGCCGATAACTGATAATCTATCTCTACTAACATTCATATATATCCCTGCCTTTAACTTCACTCTCTAGTAATGCTACTCATATATTATAGAGGTAATTTCCAATATTTGGAAGTTAAAATCACATAAATGTCACATTCTTACTTCTTTCCTATTACTTTTCCCTAATCATTGTCAAAAAGATTAAAAAAATTCTTATGAAAAAAGGTAGCTAATGTCTCATATCGCTTTTGTGAAACTTCACAAAAGCATTGAATTGCAGCCTTTACAAAATGTGTTTACTGAAGCTGCAGGCTTTTTAACAGTGAGTCAAATGAAAAAAAAGAGCTGTATAAACAGCCCAATGGCATCAACCTAAGGAAATTTGGTTGATGCTATTTTTTATTCCTATCAGAAATCACTTCATTAATCGCTCACTATCGTTGTAGTTAAGAGTATATTATATAAATATTTTTTAATATATATTAT
>NZ_JANGCA010000300.1:0-263 GCF_024463855.1 Clostridium sp. DFI.1.208
CGGAACAGCCCCAGTCAGAAACCTTATTTTCGGTCTGATAGTCCATGCTTATTCATGCTATCAAAATGAAAATACATCTTTTCTATGCTTACTCAAGCGTGTGATTGACCCTAGCGTGCTTAATCACCCTATCTAATACGATAATAACGCCATTAGAATTACTTGTCAAGAAGTTTTGATTGACTTTTTAATAAATATTAAGTATGATATGCTTATAAACACCGAGAAAAGCAACGAAAGGAGCGGTTATACTAAGTTATGGA
>NZ_JANGCA010000301.1:0-261 GCF_024463855.1 Clostridium sp. DFI.1.208
TCGTGTATTATCGCTGGGAGGAGAAGCAGGAGCATCTGACGATCTATCCGGCACTGATCGAAAAGGCGAAGGAAGAGCAGAAGAACATCGTGATGCGCGTCGTGGACAGAAGCGAAGGGAAGATGCATTACCGACTGCGCATCCTGTATGAGGATGTGAAGGAGCTGAAGGAGGAAGAGCTGCAGTTCGAGTTCGGCGCGAAGTGTGAGCATAAGAAGAGCATGTACCAGATGGCAGGGACGAACGATATCGTGTATCTGT
>NZ_JANGCA010000302.1:0-259 GCF_024463855.1 Clostridium sp. DFI.1.208
TGATGTTCGTGAAATTCGTCCCATCATTCGAGCACTTCAGATACGCGTCTCCGCTAGGGATCTGATCATAGTAGGTCGTCTTCGTCATCTGTCCCTTTAATGCCGGCACCCTCGTACTCTTCTCTGCTACTCTTCGATCGATCCCGAATTCCATCGGCATACTGCTCTTATTGATCGCCTGTTCATTGTTCGTGCTCTGCTTCATCACCTGATCATCCAGTGTCAGCTGGATCTTCGTCGGCAGCTGCATGGTGATCTG
>NZ_JANGCA010000303.1:0-258 GCF_024463855.1 Clostridium sp. DFI.1.208
TGAAAGAGTGTGAAGCGATCATCCGACATGAGGCCGATCATAAGAAAAAAATGATGAAGGGGATAAAAGAGGCACAAAAGAACGGCGTCCGCATAGGGCGTCCTGGGATCCCCTGCAGTGATAAGTTCCTAAAGCTGGCTGTCCTGCAATCCCAACATGCGATCACGGCAGTGGATGCGGCAGCGCAGCTCAACATAGGGAGATCGACCTTCTATAAACTGAAGAAGCTCTATCATAAAGAGATCAAGCGGAAGAAAC
>NZ_JANGCA010000304.1:0-256 GCF_024463855.1 Clostridium sp. DFI.1.208
AGTGTGAAACTCAAAGGAATTGACGGGGGCCCGCACAAGCGGTGGAGTATGTGGTTTAATTCGAAGCAACGCGAAGAACCTTACCAGGCCTTGACATGGATACAAAGACTCTAGAGATAGAGGGATAATTATGGATCACACAGGTGGTGCATGGTTGTCGTCAGCTCGTGTCGTGAGATGTTGGGTTAAGTCCCGCAACGAGCGCAACCCTTGTCGCATGTTACCAGCATCAAGTTGGGGACTCATGCGAGACTGC
>NZ_JANGCA010000305.1:0-256 GCF_024463855.1 Clostridium sp. DFI.1.208
TTAAGTCGTAACAAGGTATCCCTACGGGAACGTGGGGATGGATCACCTCCTTTCTAAGGAGAAAGTACAAGAAGAAGTAAAGAGATATCGGACATTTCCTGTTCAGTTTTGGAAGACTGATCTTCCAGAAGAAACGAAGTCGATCTTTGAAAACTGAATAACAGAAGACATATGAAGGTCTATAACGAAAGTTGTAAACAACATAGATATTCACGAGTAGAAAGTTAAACAAAACAGAAAACTCAAGCAAAAACCT
>NZ_JANGCA010000306.1:0-256 GCF_024463855.1 Clostridium sp. DFI.1.208
GCAGTCTCGCATGAGTCCCCAACTTGATGCTGGTAACATGCGACAAGGGTTGCGCTCGTTGCGGGACTTAACCCAACATCTCACGACACGAGCTGACGACAACCATGCACCACCTGTGTGATCCATATCTATCCCTCTATCTCTAGAGTCTTTGTATCCATGTCAAGGCCTGGTAAGGTTCTTCGCGTTGCTTCGAATTAAACCACATACTCCACCGCTTGTGCGGGCCCCCGTCAATTCCTTTGAGTTTCACACT
>NZ_JANGCA010000307.1:0-255 GCF_024463855.1 Clostridium sp. DFI.1.208
GTAATGAAGTCAGTGACATCATGGCTAGAAAGAAAGTTATTCTTGAAAGTTAGTGCAACAAAGACAAAAGTGGTCCGACCAACAAAAGGACAATTCTTGGGATTTACATTTTATAAGAATAGCCAAGGATGGAAATGTGCACCTACAAAAGATAGAAAGAAACGCTTGTATACCAAGATACAAAAGTATCTTAAAAGAAAACAAGCAGTTTCAAGACCATTAGCTATAACATTTACAAAAGTAAACCAAATAGTA
>NZ_JANGCA010000308.1:0-255 GCF_024463855.1 Clostridium sp. DFI.1.208
ATTATATACCTTGTTTTCCCAGCCATTCAATCCAGCATCTGCACAGACGATGAATCGGCTGAACTGAAAGTCCTTTTCGATTTGTTTTTCGAGTTCTCTCAAAGAAAACTGTTCGTTCTTGTTTCCTCCAAACGTCATATCAGCGATAGGCAGACCATTTGCATCCATAAACAGGCCATATTGAACAATGGGATTCGGTCTGTTTTCTTTTGACTTCCCATATTTAAGAAAATCATTTTCTTCCTCGATTTCAAA
>NZ_JANGCA010000309.1:0-255 GCF_024463855.1 Clostridium sp. DFI.1.208
GAAAGGTTTACCATAAGAAATCAGATGAAGTCGTAGTAGGTAGAAATACTGAAGGACTGAAACGTTTATAGAGTGCAAATCACTATAAGCAATGTTTGGATAGTCCGAAAATGAGGATAGCCTAAAATTATGAAACGTAATCATAAATGGTAAAAGTAATGGGGATGTTTCCAAATAGATGTACGAATAGAGGAGGAGCAGCAAATGGAATTGATGGAAGAGATTTTAAGTGAAGAGAATTTACAAATGGCAATC
>NZ_JANGCA010000031.1:0-55245 GCF_024463855.1 Clostridium sp. DFI.1.208
CTTTTCTCGGCATATAAAAACAGATGACTCTAAGGATTTCTAGTCCCTTTATCATCTGTTTTCTTTTTTACCCACTCATTAGTTTAAAGCGCTATTTTACAAAACCACTCTCTAGTTTACATTACCCCTAAAAGGGCAATGTTTGGGAGCTATCCGATTACCGTACGTATACAGTCCGTTTATTTCGTGTTCACAAAGGGCTTCCATTTTCTGGCTTTCAACGCGGCAGTCTCGAAGGAACAGATATAGGAATTTTTCAAATGATCGGTAAATACAATCACCTGTTCGGCTTTCCTTGTATGCTCATCATACAGACAGACCCTGCTTGCATTTGCGGATAACAGGTCAATATCCGATTCCAGAAGGCTGTCCGCTATTCGTTCGCTATTGGCTTGCAGGTCATAACGATATGGTGTTGTTTCCTTCACACCCCAATTTGTGATTGCGGATTCTTTGTCAAGATATTCAAACAAACAATAGCCATAGCGACCGCTACCGTCTGAAAAGACACAGGAATACAGCTGCCTCTGTGCAGAGATATCCTTTGATTCTAAATCCTTTACCATAACAGGCGAAAAACTGGCATAGTCCCAGATGGGTGCTTCAATATCACCGGTTTCCTCCCTGACCCACATCGCAAGAAAACGCTGTATGCTTTTGCGCTTCATAAATGCAAGAACTTTATCATTCTCTGCGGCCTTCCCATAATAAGATGCTGTTGCATTTGCCAGCAGTGCACTTTTTAAGGAAATCGCCCTGTCCCCTGCACAGACTGGTTCCTTCCGTTCTTTATCTGCTGTGTCCCTACAGCCTGCAAGCAGCAGGCACAGAAGCAGAATCGACAGGAAATACCTTTGCTTGCTCATACAACCAGCTCCCTTCCAGTGATGATTCCATTATGATATGCGATACCTCCTGCACCCCACACGCTCTTTTTGCTTTTCATCCGATATAGAAGACAGTCGTCTACAAAGAACTGGGTGAACAGCACATTTTTACTGCTATTGTCGAAAATACGTAGCATGAGATCTGTCTTCCAGATTCCTGCAATCCTCGTTGCCTACACAAAAGATCCGAAAATACTGCAGCTGGGTTTTCTGCCTTCATCACAGAGCCTTCCATTACAGCCTTTGCGAATAACCATTTGATTCCAGAATACAGCCAGCAGGCTAACATGTGCCGCAATCCCTTTACGGGCAGGAATGGATGACATTTCCTTCCGGTTTGGACCTATATGCAATAAATCTGCGAACACCTAATAATCTTTAATTTTTTCTGCGAATGAACTCTACAAAGGCAAACATGATGGAAATCACACTAAGCACTGCTACGATAAGCTCTGACATATTGTTTGCATACTCTGCACGAGCAGGCTCCATGATGCCAAGGATGAGAAAATAGCTGCACCAGATCAGTCCCAGCAGCAATACCAGGCAGGTGATATATTTTAAAACAGCAGCTGCACCGGAAATCATTTTCAAATTTTTTGTAATCTGCTTTTGTGAATACCCCTTATGCCAGAATAGCTGCTTCAGACCACCGCCCAGTATACCGAATACCAATCCCACAGAAAGACTGACACAGATGGAATAATAAAAATTCATGCGTCCGCTTCCTTAGAGATTGCCAGATCAATCTTACGGATGCAGCCAGTTGCGCTGACCTCTGCAGGTATCATGTTGATAAACTCATAGCCCCTTGCGGCATACGCGGCGATGATGCTTCGATGCTTCGTCGTTGCGATCATGACCATATCCTTCATGTGATAGCTCCTGTTTACAAAATCATACTGCTTCATATCCTTCTCCTTCTGCGTTCATCGTACGCACGCACCTGTTTTCTGCCATACAATATGCGTCTATAAATTTCTTTGAGGGCGAATAGATATGCTTGGGCAGCTGATCAATAGGAAACCATTCCCATGCATCCTGCTTTGCAGGCTCATTCACCCTCAGCTCTCCGCTGCATGCTCTCGCAATCACCTGAATGGTGACAAAATGTCTGTCCGGCTGGATGTCGTCTGCTGCACTGAATACAAACAAATCTGCGATATCCAGATTGGTTTCCTCCTTGGTTTCCCGTATGGCACCCTGTAGCACGGTTTCTCCATACTCCTGCTTTCCGCCGGGAAGACACCAGGAATCCGGTTCATAAATCCCACCGGTATCCGCTGCGTTTTGTACACGGTGTCCCAACAGGATTCTGCCATTTTGTACAATCAGAACACCAATTCCCACACGTATGATCTCCTCCATATAGAAACTCCCTTCCACTTCACTATAAAGCACTTTCTCATTTTTTCTTTTGCTGTAGGCCGATAAGAAATCCAGCCAGCATGCCGAAGCTCATCGTATAGCTCAGCCAGCCACCTCCCAGCGCAGCACCCACAGCCGCACCAAGGCACAAGCCGATACTGAGTCCCTCTGCCATATACGTATCCGCAACGATTATTTCATGTCTTCTTTTTTGCTTCAATACCAGCAAAACTACCACAATGGCAGCTCCTGCTGTCATAACCGGCAGGATGATATGAAAGCTATTCAAATTTACCCACTCCCTGTTGTTCATTTTCATTGCATACAGCTGCCATAAGCAAACCGCTTTCTTATGGAATCAAATTTTTAGCCTTACAGTAATGATAGATTCCTTCCTCTTTTACACTGCCGCAAACCTCATCAGCTGCGGCCTTCACATCCTCGCCGGCATTTCCCATCGCTATCCCGGTGCCAACCGCCTGCAGCATTTCTATATCATTGGTGCCATCTCCAAAGGCAATTGCCTCCTCCTTAGACAGCTGGAAATATGCAAGTATCTTTTCCACGCCGCGTCCTTTTCCGCCATCTGCCGGTATGATATCCACAGCTCTGGGCCACCATGCTGTGATAGCAGCACCACGAACCCCCTTCAAAACAGCAGCATATTCCTCTTTTCTGCCACCCAGCATGATCTGATAGATGTCCTCATTTGCAAGCGCATCGAAGTCCTCGATCACATCGACTGTCTGCTTGCTGATAGCAAAATAATCCACAATGTCCCGATCGCGTCCATTCGCACCCTTGCGGTTTTCATTCGCAAGCACAACGGGACGATGAATCGCCTTCGCGTTACCAATGATTTTATGTACATCCTCAGTCGGTATCGGATTTTTGAAAATCACCTCCTGCTTTGTGTAGCAATAGGAGGCATTGAATGTAAGAAAGGCATCGAAGCTCACCTTCTGAAAATGCGGCACACTTTTTGGCGGTCTTCCGGTCGCTATGCAAATGATGATATGGTTTCGCTGCAGCTGCAGAAGTGTTTCCTCCATCTGCTCACTCATAATTTTTTTATCCATATCAATCAAAGTTCCATCAATATCAAAAAACGCTATTTTTATATTTCGCATACCTTCCTCCATACTATTGCCGCTAAAGCTGAACGCATTTCTGCTTTTTATATTGCAGTCCTCTTTGTCTGTCAGTCATATAAATTATAGTAAACAAAAACAGTAATGTACAGGGAATTCTGTAGATTACTGCAATGTATGGCATTTTTATGGTGCAGCTGCAGTACTGTCATTTCTTATCCGTTTCCGGTAATTTTATTTGAATGCACAGCTTTTGATTCAAATATTCTGCTTTGCACTACCCAAACTATTTGCAATCCTGCAGCCATCCTTATCATTTGCCAGAAAAGCAAAAGAAGTGCAGTCATGTCTGTGCACTCCTTCTAAACTCTGATATTTTCACTGTCTGTTTGAAACTTTATGATACTTTAGAGCTACCTCAATCATCATAAATCCCTGCGTTTATTTAAAGACTCTTCTTATTCAAAATACTATCACTTCAGTTTATATTACGGAATTGGTATGCTTGCTTTTTTTCTCAAGCCAGCGCTGCATCGGCAAAGCGCATAACGCCGTCGCAACTGCACCAGCACCACGAGCAAGCCATACATTTATATGCAGATCATATAATCGCTCCATGACAAATGTTCCAACCTTGATTGCTATAAGCAATACCAGAATCCATTTTACGGTTTGCTGCATTGATTCGCCTTTTTTCATCTTCCTATACCCTGTCAACTGGCGGAAATGAAGGCAAGTACCAGCAGAAGGATAATCACAGACAGCAGCACAGTCAGCTTCTTGGATTGCCGCTGTGTCGGGCGTGATTCCATATCCTGTATTTCCGGTGTCTGTACAGGCCGCTCCTCGTTATCCACAAGGGCATCCATACTGATGTTCAGTGCCTGTGATAAAGCCAGCAGCTGCCTCGCATCCGGAACCGTTTCATTTAGTTCCCAATTCGATATGGTCTGTCTGGTGACACCGACGGCTGCCCCAAGCTGTTCCTGCGAAAGTCGCAGCTGTTTTCTTGCTTTCAGAATATTATTTCCTAACTTCATGTTGACTCCTTTCATAGAAAATTATACGGTACTGCGATTTTCAATACCAGCAAAGATATTTGGAACCTTGTCAAAGATTTTTAACATTACCCCCATCACAGGAATTGAATGATGCGAACACTTTTTCCTGTACTATTTTATCACGATAGACAGAACAGATTACGGCTTCTGCAGGAAAGCATTGAACAGCAATTGTCTATATGCCGGTGTCTCTTGCCACAGCATGAAATATGAGAACTGCTTTGAAGCGCCTGCTTCTATAAAAAAGTGGCTTTTTTTCTAAGCCTTTCGTTTCTCCATAACATCATAGCAGAGAAAATCTCCATGCTCTGTGGGAATTACATGCGACTCTATTTCCCTGTAACCGCGCTTTCTATAAATCGCCTTTGCAGGCAGTGATGCATCCAATCTGCAGCTTGCAAAGACTGCGAATATCGTTTCCTCCGCAAATCTCATAAGACTGCTTCCATAGCCCCTTCCTTGATATTCGGGCAGGACAAACAGCCGACAGATTTCATTTTCCTTGCATGTGACAGTACCGACTGCATTGTGTTCATTATGAAACAGAAGATACACACTGCCGTTTTTTATATCCTGACGAATACGGTTTTCTTTGTGATGCGAAAGGAAAAAGGCCACTGCACCCATGGGATAATAATGCGGATAAATTTCCTGTATGGTGTCTCTGGTAATCGTGCTTACAAGCTGGATCGTTTTTTCGTCCATTGATGCCTGCATAATTGTATATTTTTTCATGTTCTTGCTGGTCATAGCTTCACCCCTCATATAGTATGTACTGTAAGCAAATAGTAGTTGCTGAAGAAACTCTTGATTGCAGCATTTAAGTTAATCGTATCGTTTTGAATCAAGATCAATTCTCCCCTTTGTGTATCGTGGCACACCTCTGCATGCTGCTAACAAAGCCAGTCACTATTGAGAAATCACGATACAGTCACTGCTTTTGCGGCTTCAAACGTGAATCCTCTGTAGGAACTGGTGTGCTCTGACATCATCATCCTTCACTATTTCAAGCGCTCCTTGAATTACATTTCCTGCGGGAATCCGGATTTATTGTTTTGGTATGGCTTCTTCCTCCGGCATCTCTTCGTTTTTCTCCAACCAGGCGCTCATGCATTTTCTTTGATCACACGACAGGGATTTCCATAGGCAATGACATGATCCGGTATGCTTTTTGTTACAACACTGCCGGCTCCAATCACAACATCGTTTCCAATGGTTACACCGGGCAGAATAATCACGCCACCGCCAATCCATACGTTGTCGCCAATGACAACCGGAGCAGTCTGGGTTTTACAAAATTCAAAGGATCCGTCTGCTTTTGGTTCTCCAAAGCGTTCCCTGGCACTGGTAGGATGAAATGCCGTATAGATTTGAACATTGGGAGCAATCAGTGCATTATCTCCGATGATAATGTTATTATCATCCAGAAATGTACAGTTCATGTTGACTTCACAATTATTTCCAAAATAAATATTATTTCCATAGTCTGCATAAAAAGGAGCAGTTATCCATAAATGCTCTCCCATGCCGCCAAGCAGCTCTTTTAAAATACGTTTCTTTTCCTGTGCTGCCGCAGAATCTGTACGATTGTAGTCACGTACCAAATCCTTTGCCTTATGCCATTGCTTCAATAGCTCTTCATCTCCGCAGTCATACAGCTCTCCTGCCAGCATTTTTTCTCTCTCTGTCATCGTTTGTCCTCCTTGCAGCAGCTACAGAAATAGCTGCATTCCTCACAGCTGAGGTTTTTCGCTCTCAATCGTTTGCACAAGAATGTCTTTCATATACCAGCATATCACGCAAGAGCAATCTCTGCCATTCATAAGAACTACCGCTATATAGATTATAACAAGAAACAAGACTATGTACAGAATAATCTGATAGATAGTCTTGTTTTCATATATAGGAAGCTTTCGACTTTATACATAACCAACTTACAGCGGCAAATCCTTCGGTGTGGGAATAGCGAAGGTTTCGGAACTGAAGTTAGAATAATATCTGCCCTTTGTCACCGTTATTTTTAAAACACAGTAATCCGGATCGGTTACCCCCTTTGCATAATACATTGTGTCTCCCTCTTTCCATATCATCTCTTTGCTTTGCGCATCCTCCAGCACCTCAACTGTTCCAAGCAGCATCACACCTCGAAAATAGCGCTTATCACAGAAATAAATACACGCATTCGGATTTTCCCGATACTGTGCCACACGCATGGAAGAGGTATTTGTGGTAAAGTAGAACGTCTGAATTCCAATTCTTTTTCTTGGAGGCAGCATCGCCTTCGTATTTGGAAACCCATCCGCATCCACAGAGCTGATAAACGCAACCCCTTGTTTATCAATTAGCTTTCCAATGGTTGCTTCGCAATCTCTCATCATAAAACTCACCCTCCTTTTCCCCCATTATAGCCTTACCGGATGACTTTGTACATTACCCACTTTTTTGTAACTATAAAGGCCCACGCTCCTTTACGTATCTGTGCAAGCATCCTCCTGCATGATTTCGATTCCTATCGATTGCATGATTTCAATCGCCTCCAGCATTTTCCGTCCACGCCTTGTAAGGCTGTAATCTACGTGCAGCGGATATCCATCATAGCTGTGCTTTTCCACCATACCGCATAGTGTCAATTCCTTCAGCTGCTCAATCAGCATTTTCTGTGAAATGCCCCGTATTTCTTTTTTCAAAACAGATAAAGAGTGTGTACCCTTCCCCAGCTGCCACAGGATCATAGGCTTCCATTTTCCCTTTGTAATATCATGTGTAAGCTCCAGTGGACAGGTATATTCCGTACGTATTTTCATGTTGATTGCCTCGCCTCTTATTCAATAATTATATTCCTCGCGCGTCCCTTTCCTATATACATATTGCTTATCGCTGATTGCAGGAGCTGGTCCTTATCATTCCTTGCCTTTCAAGACTATATGGTTATGATTGTTGCCAGTTGATATATTTGCAGCTTACTTCTTATGATCCTGCGTGCTGCTTTCATAGCTCTGATCCTGTCGGCATGTAAGCTTGTGAATATGCAAGTAGCCTACTTTATAACCCTGTACCTCAGGCGAATATAGGAATTTTCTAAAACATCACATGCACTAAGCTGCAGCGGCCCCAGCAAAGCAAGGTCATTCCTCGAAGTGATAGAAGCGCCGTCAATCAGGGTTGCGGTAGATTTCCCTCCGATCAATATGGGAGCGACTACGATATCCACATAATCAATCAGCTTATTCCTTAAAAACATCCCATTCAATGTGCCACCGGATTGAATGGTCAACTGCATACAGCCATACACTTCCTTTAAAATCCGCAATGCTTCTGTCAAATCCAGAGAATCCTGTCGGATGATGTGCAGATTTTCTTTTTTCACAGAATATGCTGGATGCATAGGATTTTGTGTAAGCAATACGAATTCCTTTGCCCACTCACATACATAACGCACGCCATGCTCCGTTACATGATGATTATCCAGTAGAACAAATGATACAGGTGATTTTGCTGGATAAGCCTTTTCATTAACGCCCATCTTTTTCTGAACTCGTCCGGTATTAAATGACCATAGGTCTGTTGTTTGTTCTATTTCATAATATTGATGCAGGCCTTCTTTTACACCGCTAATTTCTGGAAAATCCTTATCAACATCCAGCTCGTCCGATGCTCCGGTACTTATTTTTCCATCAACAGACATCAGCATAAATAAAGTGGTTATTGCTCTGTTCATTGCCATACCTCCATAATGCTTCCTTGTTATGACATGATGTTATCACAGCAGCGTGGTGTTGTCCTGATAAAAAAAGTACAAAGCTGTCCATATTAAATAGTTGCCATATACATAGGATTGTGGCACATAGCTTGAATTTCCGCAAAATCAAAATATCCTGATACAATATTATTTAAGACCTTTAACTCTTCATCATTGAGATAATTTTTTGCAATACTGATATCTTTCAATACAGAAAAATCACCAGAAAAACTTTTTAATCCCATAAAAAGCTGACTGGCATCCGCACGCTCATATATAACTTCTGCAGCTGTATGTCCTTGTGCTGCATAGTGTAATTTATTTTGTACCATTTTGAAAAATGCAATGGATTCACTATTCTTGGAATCATAATCAACACTTGTTGCATACAGATTTTACTCTATATCCAAGAGAAATAATCATATTAAGATCGTAATGTATTGTATTATAGTTTTTTCCATCTGCAGCAGTTGTTCGGAATTTCCGAACAACTGCATTTTCTTCTAACTCTCCTTCTTCAAAGATATGCTTAATATGCTTACTAATATTGGATTTACTCGTTTGGTAAAGTTCACATAATTGAGCTTGTGTAAGCCAAACAGTTTCGCCTTCCAGCTTCACATCAATTTTTGTATGTCCATCTTCCGTTTGATAAATAATAATTTCATTCTCAACAATATTTGAATTATCTTTATTATCCTCCACCTTGCAGCCCTCCTTTTACCGTTCCATTAATTTCCTACTAACTTCTCTTACTGACCCGAGTTGCCTTTCAAACATGATATCCCATAAGTCCAAACATTTACCAGCAATCTGTTTATCTGTTATTCTACTAGAATTAGCTGTTTCATCGTATAACGATATAATCAATTTTGAAATTTCATCTTCTATGCCCCATTGCTCTCTCAAGGTTTCTACCTCCATCTGTAATACATTCTCACATAGCTGTAAAATAATATCTGCATAGTCAACAATAGAATTTGCATTTTCCTCCAAATAATTAACAAATGCATATATTGTTCTTCTGCTTACCTGTGCTTTCATGAACTCACGCAAAAATTCTCTATCACGCTTTGCATCCACATACTTATCATAGAACATCCTAGATAATGGAAATTCTACATCAGTATCAATGTTTTTATAAGTCAGGATTATTTGCTTTGCCGTCTCCCGATAATCATCAATTTCTAAATAGATTACCGCCATATCCAATATAGCTTTTACCTGCTCTTCACTTTTGGCTTCGGCAGACAACATTATTCTTTCAAATTCAGCATGCCTTATATAAAATTCACAAACGGCATTTCCTCCCATTTTTACAAGTTGTTTATCTTCCGACTCAAAACATTTCTCGATGATATTAATAACCCTTTCCTTGTATTTAGGATATAGAAGAAAAAACATATTTTTCGAATCATGAAAACTTGCCATTCGAATATCTGACTCATACAAACATATAATTTTTTCTCCCGCCCACGCTCTATCGATATTATAAGATGGCCATAAAGCATATAATGACGCAAAACGCACCGCAGGATTTTCATCTCTTGTCAATCCATCAATAATATCTTTAAATCGTAAAAACAAATCCCTATCTTTCAATAGCAAATGTCCTATCGTCCTTGCTGCGTTTCCTCTAACACAATTTAATGCATTACTATGTAACATATCACAACTCTTCATTTCTTTGTCTTCTAAGTTTGTTACATTAGGTTTGTCTAATTCTGGATTACGATGTTTTAAAGCAATATTTATTAATTGTTCCATTACCTCTAAAGACCAATGAGCATCATTTACTTTTTCAACTATTCCACAAAAATATGAAGCTCTATGACTATTCATATCACACGAAAACTCACATAATAACTTCTCTAGAACTGAAAAATCAACCTCCGCCAATTTCTCCGATATTTCCACTCCTAAAAATAAAGAATCCACAAACACAGGTAATACCCGTTCCTTATTCTTTAAAACAAGGTTTATCATTTCCTGTGGATGCTGCTTTACTACTGATTGGAAATCACTCGCATATGCTTCATAAGAACTTTCGATAAATCCACCTTTTTCTTCAATCCATCCATGTTGCCCATGATTTTTCAACTTTCTGTTTGTGATGATTTGAAGCCACTGTCCCTCACTAATATTTTTATCTGAAACAGGTGACTTTACCCACCCTGAATGTACATTCTTATTACAATAGCGAGATGAAACTGTATGAAAGCGCCTATCCAGCACATGCAATAATTCCTTTGTTTTTATGCCAATTCGTTCTTCCGGTAAACACTGTAATAATTCATACTGTAAGTCTCCCCAAAAACTCCAGTACACAGGCGGATATACTTTCTGTTTGTTCTGCTCAATCCTACTTTTATACCATTCAGATGCATTGGGAGAAATATAACGACAAACTGCATCTTCTATTAATAATAATTCTTCTTTATCACAGTTGTTTCCATGAATTTTTAAAACCTCTTTTACAAGCCCCAATTCATCCTCTGCTCCACTGGTATAATCAAAAACATTTTTGTCTACATCATTGCTAAGATAACGCATTATCCGATTGCTATATAAGGGAGATAGAGCTGCCAATCCGCTTAGAATTATTTCATTAAATACATGATACCCTCGCCCCATATATGGTTCATAATATTCAAAAAACCGCTCTGGAGATATACAACATAATGCTATAGTCGCTTTTTTTACTAACCCCACGCAGGCTCTTTCAATATTTCTTTTATGCATATACCTTCCTGACCAGTCGCTATACTTTACTTCCAATCCACTCTCTTTTGGTATATATGGAAGAAATTCATTAAATACAATTTCCACATTATCTATAAAAAAAGAATCATCTGAATCTACTAATTCTTCTTCATAACGGTATACATATCTACCCTGACTTTTTATTTTATTTTGTAGCCAAAAAGAAATAAGTCGGATTGTTCTTGTTCCAAATTTTTTCATCATAGACTTAACATCTATATAAACTTCTTTTGCATACTCAGGATAGTGTTCATAAAACAACATTCTAAGTTCAAACATTTCCTCTCTTTCCTGTGTAATATCATGGAGAAAACATCTCATGAACTGTTCGTCCTCATTCTTATCATAAAAAGCATGTTTCTTAATGAAAGAAATATCATCATCATCTAAATCAGGAGTAATACTCTGCAATAAATTGAAAACTAAAACTTTTTTCTTTGGTTCGGAATACCATCGCTCCAAGACACCTTGATTTCTCAGGATGGTTATATATTGCTTTCTTGAAAAAATAACATTATCTAATAAATATTTACCATAAATCTCATTTTCACAATTATCTAAAATAAATTGAATGATATTATCATCTGGTTCTTGAATTTGCCCTAAAGTCTCATAAAAGACATATTTGACATAATATCTGATACCATCTGAACTCAGCATCTTTTCACCAATTAGAAGAAAATCACTACTATCATATTCCAAAAGATTTTGTAAAAACATCTGTACCTGATACCTTTTTCCAGGTGTTTGCTTACATTTTTCCCCTATAATATTTTCTATATCTTGTCCATTAAAATACTTTTCCATCATCCTTTGGGATATAAAATAATCTAAAATTGATTGATGGGCAAACCCAACACTATTATTTTGAATTGTAATAATTTCCGATGAAACTAAATAATCTAAGCTCGCTTCTTCGACATGCAAGATTTGTTTTGGAACATATAACCGCCCTGTTCTATCTAAAGCGTCAACTATATTCTCCTTAGTTTCACAAACAAATTTCTGCTGTAATCCTGCGGTTACACTTTTTCTGCATATTTGCTCATACCATTTATCTATCAGATGACTGGTCGTTAAACAATCTGCATAGACTTCTTCTATATCCAAATGTTGCCAAATATAAAGATTACTTGGTATTCTTAATAATTTGTTTAACCTGGATGACAACTGCTCATAATGTTTACCCACAATTTTTGTTATAACATCTTCACTAAAATCCGCCACTTTTACTATTCCCCAATCATCTTCAGCAGTTTCTTTCTTTTTAAACAATGAATTTATATTATTATCATTTTCTAAATCGTATGTCCTGCAGACAAATATTATAATTATTTTTTTCTTTCTTTCACAATTCAAGTACTCTACCTGTCTGATTAGTTCCATGCAAACTGCAAGTGCTTCACTGGAATTGGCCTGTGTCCATCTTAAAGCATCCAATTGATCTAAAATAATTACCGCATTTTCGTTTCTTGAAATACAATGCATAGAATAAACAATTGACCCGGGAAGTCCCAGTTCTTGTCCCCAAATTTCACAATTCTTATGAGGTATTCTTCGATCAAGTTTTACTGCAATATAAGGAAGTTTCCTTTCATCGCAATAATTTAAAATTGCCTCTGTACACCCACTTTTTCCATAACCAGCACTTCCAGAAATAATAGTCGATTTTTCATTTTCAATAGCTTTTATACAATCATCAAATTCTTCTCTATGAATTAGACCACCTTGTAATGCTCTAAAACTCTCTCTATACTCTCGATTAATTTCATTGATTTTTGGTGCAATTCTTTTATCACCATCTTTTAAACGAAGAACAATTCCCTGTTTTACAAAATAATCACATAATACAGATTGTGTAATTTGTTTTCCTAATATATCTTCTACAACAACAAACGAAAGTAATGCATTGTAAACTACTTTTTGTTCACTACTAAACAAAACTTTTATATTTTGATTTACGCGTTCCTCCAATTCATATTCTGACATCTGCTTATAAAAGATTCTCTTTAAATAGTCAATACTTTTTAAAACCTCAACCTCTTTATCGCAATCCAAGTCCATTTCAGCGCAAAAACTTTTATAAAATTTTTGAAATCCCTTACTGCTTTTCATTATTTGCATGGAGTAAAAATCTTCTGCTTTGCCACTCGTATTACATGCCCGATTATGTAAATCATATAAAAAAGTGCAAGCCATAGGGCTGACTAATGATACTCTTCTACTGTTATCCCTATTCAGTTGGATTTTCCATGTAGATAATATATCTTTTGCTTTTAAATCGGAAATATTCCAATATTCTTTACTTGTATTTCGCGCTTTACATTGCTGGTGTTCTTTCAGTCCATCAAAAGTCGTAACTAATATATCTGTACCAATCTCATCTGTACCAAGTGCCTCAATAATAACACTATAATTCGTTTCATCTAAAACCTTGAGCATCTCATAGATTATACAGTTTATCTCATATTTATTCCCTTGTTTATCTGCTCTTCCACCTATTTCTAATGGCATGATTTCATCCCTCTCACAAATCCCCAAAAACATTCAAGAATACCCTAACATTTAAATTCATTTTAATAATCTGTTATTCTGCCAAGACTATATCATTCTAAAATATTTCAGCGCTGCCATGATAGCCTTTTCTTTCTCTGGCGGACACTTCGGCTGTCTGGAGTTTTCCGATTTCGGCAGGTTATAATTCACCCTCTCAATAATACCGCATTTCTGCTTTACCTGTGCAATATACAAGTTGCTGACTTTCAATCCGCTTTGCTTCAGAACATACTCCTTAATTTCCTCATAAGCTGCTTTACTCTCCGCCGCCGTCAAATCAACTTCATCCATCTCTAATTCCACATTAATATGCTTCAACTTATTTGATTTAAGTTTGGAAAGCAACACGATACTTTCAACGTGCACGGTATGCGGAAACATATCCACAGGAACCAGTTTCCCCTGCACACGATACCCCATACGCTCAAACACCTGTAAATCACGCATCTGCGTCTGCGGATTACATGAGATATACAGTACCTGACTTGGCTTCATCCGCACCAAACTTTTTATGAACTCCTCACTGCTCCCACTCCGCGGGGGATCCATAATCACCACATCCAGCCGCTTCTTCTCAGCCGCAAGCCTTGACATAAAACGCCCTGCATCGTCACATACAAAACGGATATTGTTAATCTGATTGATCTTTGCATTGATTCTGGCATCCTTTACAGCATCGCCGTTAATCTCCACACCGATCACCTGTTTCACAAAGCGTGACACATACATCCCGATTGTCCCGATTCCGCAATAAGCATCCAGCACCGTTTCCCTTCCATTCAGCTTCAGCAGCTCCACCGAACGCTGATACAGCACCTCGGTCTGTTCATGATTGATCTGATAGAAGGACTTTGCAGAAATTCGGAAGGTCATACCACACAAAACATCCTCGATATATCCGGGACCGTACAGCACACGCTCCTCATCCCCTAAAACCACACTTGTTTTTCTGGTATTCACATTCTGCACAATCGTTGTAATCTGAGGATATCGACTTCTTAATTCCTGTATGAAATTCTTTCTTGCTGGAAACACATTGGAATTCAATACAAGAACGATCATAATCTGCCTGCTCACCGCACCATAACGCACGACTACATGCCGCATAAGCCCTCTTCGCTTATCCTCATCATATGGTTCAATCCGCAGCTTTCCCATCAGCTCTACAATGCCCGCAATGATATCATCACAAATCTCAGGATGCAATGGACAACGCTTATAGGGAATAATGCGATGGGAGAATTCTTCATAAAAGCCGGCCTGAATACGGCGCTGCTTATCCCTTTGAAAGCCGATAATCATTTTATTACGATAATGCCACGGCTCCTCCATCGCTACGATTTCCTCTGCTTTAAGCCTTCCGATTTTCGCCTTTGCACATAGCGTCTGGATGCTGCGGTTTTTAAACTCCCGCTGTCCCTGCGCATTCATATGCAGCAGCTGACAGCTTCCACAGCGCTCATAGATCGGACACTTTACCGCAATGCGGTACGGAGATGCTTTTTTTATTTCCATAACCTCTCCGATATATCCCTTCGCTATGCGTCTGACGATTCGGACGCGTACCTCCTCCTGCTGCATGACCTGGCGTACAAGTACGACATCCTTTCCAGAGCGCAGCAAACCATTATGCGCTTCATCCATACCGGATATAACCCCGGTTACCATCTGATTAATCTTTAACATGACATTCCTCTTTCAACAGCCCTTTCGCTTCTTTGATACATGACACATCATGAAACACTATTCCATGAATTCCCAACCTCTCTGCCTGTCTGATGTTTTCCGCATTATCATCCAGATAAAGAAGCTCTCCGGCGTTCAGCTTATAGCGCTGTAGCAGCACCTCAAAAATATGGGGATCCGGCTTGTTGGTTTTCTCCTCATAGGATAATACCGCCCCATCTGCCAGCGGAAAAAAACGCTGGGTTTTCTTCAGAAAATCCGCAGAATCCTGACTGATATTGGATAGGATATATACTCCATAGCCAGCGTCCTTCACCTGCTTCATAAATGCGATGCTTTCCTGCATCGGTTCCATCAGCTGCAGCCAGTTCTGCAATACAATATTTGTTTCCTCAATCATATCCGGATATGCTTTGTGATATACTGCATACAAATCCTCCAGCATCCAGATGCCCTGATCATACTTCTCCCAGGCCTCATGCGTAAAAATGCGGTTGCATATACGATGTGTCCTTTCTTCACTCTGAAACCAGCGGATAAAATAGGCTTCAGGCGCAAAGCTCATCAAAACATTTCCTATATCAAATACAATATGCTTTATCATGTTCCGTACTCCTTGTTCTCCTCTCTATTATACTATAAGAAGCCTCTGCTTCCCAGTCATCTTATTCCGATATTACAAAAAGCGGCCTGGCTGATAGCATGATGATCTGTACATATTCTATATCGCAGCAATACGGCAACTGCATTTCTATTTTATACAGCTGGAAACCAAGAAAAAAGAGATCACAAGCGGATCCCTTTTCAATGTTAATCTACAATTTCTACTGTTTCAGCTTTACCTGCTGTGGTATGCTCCTTAACCTTGGAGAATCCTGCACGAAGCATAACTGTGGATGTATATACCGTTACACATACAACGATCCATTTCAAAACATCCAGCGGCAGTGATTTAATCAGAAGTGATGCAACCAGTGTAGCAATCGATCCGAATATCGCCATGGAGAGTGCTGATTTACGATTGTATGCCCCCTCCTTAATAAACTTCACAGATGCAGGCGGCATCAGAAAGGCACAGGAGCCCATCATGATTGGAAATGCCACATCCGGTGACATTCCCAGCAGATACACCAGTACCATACAAGGGTTGTACAGGCCGACACCTGCTGTCATCAATGCCCCCAGAATGAAGTTGACAATACCGGCAATTACCAGTTTTCCACCTGCCAAACCAATGGCGTCTCCACCGATCGGCATCAAATTCAAGAGGCTTGCCAGCATAATGCATGCTGTACATGCCAGAGCGAAGCCCATCACCAGACGGATTTTTTTCTCTGACATACGGGAAACCACACCAGCCCCAAGAACTGCACCAAGCATTGCGGCAGCCAGCATGACAACCAGCGTCCATGCTTCTACCTTGACAACCGTTGTAAAAATCAGTGCCTGCAGCAACACAGGAATACAGTTGGCAACATTCATTGTCCCCGGAATCAGCTTATCCCGTGTCTGTTTCGTGAATTTCAGCAATGCTGTCTGTGGAGCAAATGCTCCAATTCCCAGTGGATCAAAGAAATTAACCAGGGCACCGATGGCACCGGTCTTCCACCAGGAAGTATCCCCCTCAAACTCATCCTTGTGTTTGATCAGGTCATAAGCGAAAAATGCAGTGTATCCGATCAGCAGTACGATCAGCAATCCAATAATAATAGTTGTAATATCCATAATCTTCTCTTTAACTCCCAATGTACGCTCTTGCGTCTTCTCTGTTATTTAACTCCAATGCTGCCTATGTGATCATCACCGACGCGCTGTTCCAGCATCCCTCTGTAACAGCGCACCGTTTGGGTTTACGCCGGAATTGCTTTCGCAGACATCCCTGCCTTACGCAATTCCTTAGCATAACCACAATGTGAATCTCAGTTTTCATCCAAACATTTGATTTTTATTTTGACATCTCTCTTGATTTATCTGCACATGCCTTCATACCCTGCATAATGCTGGAGCGAAAGCCGCTCTCCTCCAGCTTTGCGACAGCGGCGATGGTCGTTCCTCCCGGTGAACAAACCATATCCTTCAGCTCTCCCGGATGCTTTCCGGTTTCCAGAACCATCTGGGCACTTCCCAATACCGCCTGTGCCGCAAATGTATATGCCTGTGGTCTTGGCATCCCTTCCACAACTGCAGCATCTGCCATTGCTTCAATCATCATATAGACATACGCCGGTGATGAACCGCTGACAGCAGTCACTGCATCCATCAGGTGCTCCGGTACAATTTCACTCTTACCGAAGCTGTTGAAGATGGCCGTAATTTCTTCTGTTTCTTCCTTTGTCACATTTTTAGCAGGTGCAATGGCAGCCATGCCTTCTCCGACAAGCGCCGGTGTGTTCGGCATCGTCTTCACAATTTTGATTTCTCTTCCAAACAGCTGGGCAACAGCCGCAGAGGATTGTCCGGCAGCGATAACGACAATGATGACATCCTCTTTTACAACATCCTTGATCTGGTTGATGACTACCGGATACAGGAACGGCTTAACAGACAGCACGATGATATCGCATACCTTTGCCAGCTCTGCATTATCCGTTGTCGTATTAACACCATAGCTTTCCCTTACGCGTGCAAGGCTATCCTCATTGATGTCGGATACATAAATGCTTTCTCTGGCAGTCAGACCGGCTTTGATGATGCCCCCTATCATCGCACCGCCCATATTTCCGCTGCCAATAAATCCAATGGTCTTGTTCATAAATGTTTTCCTTCTTTCCTAATATTGCTTATGCAAAGCTTTGTTCCGTACGATTGATGATTTCATCCTGCAGCTCCTTGCTCAGATTGCGGAAGTGATCGGAGTATCCTGCGACACGTACAATCAAATCCCGGTATTCCGCAGGGTTCTGCTGTGCCTTGATCAAGGTTTCACGATCAATAACATTGAACTGGATGTGGTGTCCGTCCATATTGAAATATGAGCGGATCAGATTTGCCATATTGTTCAGTCCGTCCTCTCCGGCAACAACGCTTGGTGTAAACTTCTGATTCAGCAGAGTTCCGCCGGTTGACAGATGATCCATTTTACTTGCGGAGCGAATAACAGAGGTCGGTCCGTTCACATCCGCTGCCTTTTCCGGAGAGATTCCCTCACTGACCGGCTTATGTGCCAGACGGCCGTTTGGAGAAGCCAGCATGACCTCACCGAAATATACGTGACAGGTCGTCGGCAGCATATTGATTCTCCACTGACCGTTACGCATATTCGGACGACCGGTAATCGTATTCTTATAGAAGGTGAAGACCTCCTTCATAATCGCATCGGCGTAATCATCATCATTTCCGTACTTCGGCGTCTTGCGGGATACCAGATTGAAAATGCGCACATGCTCTTCTCCTTCAAAGTTATCCTGCAATGCCTTCATCAGCTCACCCATTGTAAAGTTCTTTTTGTCATACACATTGTATTTAATTGCAGATAAGGAGTCGGTTATCGTTCCGATTCCTACTCCCTGCAGATAGTTCGTATTGTAGCGTGCTCCTCCGGCATTGTAATCCTTGCCGTTTGTGATGCAGTCATCCGTGATGATGGAAAGGAATGGTGCCGGCATGTATTTTGCATAGATGCGGGTAATCATATTGCTTCCCTTTACCTTGATATCCGCAAAGTGCTCGATCTGCTTTTTGTAGGCAGCAAACAGCTCCTCATAGCTCTTGAAGTCTTCTGCTTCTCCAAGCTGTAAACCAAGCTGCTTTCCGCCAACTGGATCGAATCCGTTGTGCAGTGTGATTTCCAAAATCTTCGGCAGATTGAAATATCCCTGCAGAATGTATGCCTCACGTCCAAAGGCACCGGTTTCCACACAGCCGGAGGTTCCTCCACGCCGTGCATCTTCAATGGATTTACCGGCATTCAGCAGCTCCTGAATGATAGCCTCCGTATTGTAGAAAGCAGGCTGTCCCCAGCCCTTACGGCTGATTTCACATGCTCTCTTGATGAATTTTGTCGGTGTTTTTTTGGAGATTTGCACGTTGCTGGATGGCTGCAGCAGCTTCATTTCATCCATAACATCCAGAATCAGATAGGATACATCATTCACCCCGTCTTCTCCCTCGGGTGTGATTCCTCCGGTATTGATGTTTGCGAAGTCCGTATAGGTGGAGGATTCCTTCAGCGTAATTCCCACCTTCGGAGGCGCCGGCTGATTATTGAATTTTACCCACAGACATTCCAGAAGCTCCTTTGCCTTGGATTTATCCAGACGTCCCGCCTCGATATCTGCTTCATAGAACGGATTCAGATGCTGATCCAGACGGCCCGGGGAGTAAGCATCCCATGGATTCAGTTCGGTTGTCACCCCGAGGTGAACAAACCAGTACATCTGAATCGCCTGCCAGTAGGTTTGCGGCTTATGTGCCGGAACGATGTCACAGTTTGCGGCAATCTGCAGCAGCTCTTCCTTACGTACAGGATCACTTTCCTTTTCCGCAAGCTCTCTTGCCAGCGCTGCATAGCGTTTTCCCAAAATCATAATGGCATCGCACATAATGCTCATACCGCGTAGCTCATCGCGTTTTTCGATCGCCTCCGGATCGTTTAGGAAATCAATCGCAGCAATCGCTTCTTCGATATCCTGCTGGTAATCCAGGAATCCCTTCGCATAGATTTTCTCGGAACCGACGGTGTGACCTGGACCACGCTGCTCCATAAATTCTGTGAAAATACCTGCTTCATAGCAGTCTCTCCATTCCTGTGACATGGAGTTGATAATCTTATGACGAATGGAGCGTTTTTCCCAGAACGGAATAATCGTTTCCTCCTGCTGCTTCATATCCTCTTCACTGACCTTGAAGCAGATCAGCTCACGGTCATTCATAACCTTCATATCCTCCAGTGTATGACAGCAAAGCTCCGGGAAGGTTGGGGTTGACTGCGGTCCGGCACCCTTATCTCCGACGATCAGTTCCCCGTCTTCGATGGTGATGGTTTTGCGGGAAAAGATTTCCTTCATCGACAGTGCCCGCAGCTCCGGAATCGATACCTCACCCTCATATTTCTTGTAGGCATCTGTCATGAGCATGGCACGCTCCATAAAGATATGCGGTGTTGTTTCCTCGCTCTGCTTCCTTAGCTTCTTGATACGTTCATTCATTCCTCTGAGTTCCATTGTTTATCCTCCTATCTTAACCTGTTGAAAACCATGTTCCTCAAACAGTGATTTCAGCATTTCCATATGCTCCTGTGATGGCACGTCCAAATCCGCTGCGGGATAGACGCGACCAAGCTTTTCATATTTGCTGCTTCCCGTATTATGATACGGCAGCAGATTCACCTTCACGATTCCAATGCGCTTTTTCAAATATGCAATGATATCCAGCATCGTATCTGCATCACTGTTCACTGGAACAACGACCGGTATGCGGATATTGATATTCGCACGGCTGTCTGCCAGAAATTCCAGATTCTCCAGAATGACTGCGTTGGATTTTCCCATATACTTTTTATGTGCTTCATCATCCAGCGTCTTGATATCGTACAGGAAGGTATCTACATACGGCAGTAGTCGTGCATAGCTTTCCTTTGGCGCATAACCGCAGGTATCAATCGCGACATTGTATCCCTTATCCTTCAGCTGTTTGCACAGCTCCTGTAGATAGTCGATATCCTGCGTCATGACCTCTCCCCCGGAAAGGGTCACTCCACCGCCGCTTTCCTCATAGAAATGCGCATCCTTGTTTACGATGGTCATCAGCTCTTTGATACTGTACTGCTTCCCGACGATTTCACGATTGTTGTGCAGACAGTAGTCCAGACAGTCTGCACATAGCACACATTTCTCTGTATCGGTATGTGCTGTACCATCCTCCTCAATCGTAATGGCTCCATGACTGCATGCCTTCCTGCAATAGCCGCAGCCATTGCATTTTTCACGGTTAAACATCAGCTCCGGTGCATACCTCTGACTTTCCGGGTTGTGGCACCACCAGCAGTTCAGCAGACAGCCCTTAAAGAATATCGTTGTACGGATACCGTCTCCGTCATGCACAGAATATTTCTGAATATTGATTACGGTAGGCTCTTTCATAGCTTCTCTCCTGCTTCCTGAAAAAGGTTCGGTGTATTGATGGTGATGAATTTTACGACCTTATTGGTCTGATTGCTCCAGTTATGTGTTCTTGTGGATTTGTAATGTGCACAGTCTCCCGGATACAGATCACAGACATCATCCTCGATCTGCAGGGTCAAAATGCCTTCCAGCACGTAGACGAATTCTTCCCCCTCATGTGGATACGGCAGCGATTCCTCCACTTCCTTTTGGGGCAAAATCTCGACCAGCTTCGGCAGCATTTCCCCACGATCTGCCATATTTGTCATCGCATATTCGATGATTGAGCTTCCCTCAATACGCAGAATTTCCCGCTCATAGCTGCGCAATACCGCTTTTTCCTTGGTTTTCGGCTGTTCCATGAAATACGTCATCTCAACCCCGAGCGCCTTTGCGACCTTTTTCAGCGTATCGTGAGCAATGGAGGTCAGTCCCCGTTCCAGCTGGGACAGATAACCGATGGAAAGCTCCGTTGCTTCACTGATATCCTTCAGTGTCATCTTATTTTCTGTCCGTTTCTGTTTGATTAGTTCACCAATATTTTTATTCATATACAGCAACACCTCTTTACAGGCTTATTATATATTTCACAAGTGAAGCTGTCTATCCTTTTAAGTAAAATTTACCTTAATTTACGTTAATTTTTGAATTATACTGCATATTTTAACCTTTTATACAAGTAATATGCCCTATTTTTTACCTTATTTTTCAAATTCAGCAGGAGCTTTTCAACAAAATTGCTGTAACCGTTATCACTTTTTCACAAACAGACTCTATGCGCTCTTTACCATAAACAAAAAAAGCCGATATTTATCGACTTATCGAGCTTTCCTCTGTTGTTTGCTTTTCACTTTTTTTCACAAGCTGAGACTTCTCCTTCATCAGACAAGGAAGCTTTTATAACAAGCTTGCGTGCTTGTTATATTTCCCCAAAGGAAGAAGCGCTTCTCAAAAAAATAGCTGTAGCAGGCGAATAAGCGGTGCATGCTCATTCAGCTGCATAGGGGCATGAGGGAACACATAGAGCATTCGCCATAAATACACAGCAAGCATGGTTCCTAACAAAAGCACACTCATCACACGAAATACTCTGCTCTTTAAGATACCCTCCCGGTTTCTCACAAAAAGCACTGCGCACATCACTGTGTAAGGAAGCAGAAGGAATACAGCCGGATGGAAATACCATGCGGCAGAAAGATTTCCTTTACATAGCCAGTATATGGCAGAAAACATATTGCAGCCCGGACATGGTATTCCCAATATCCGCTCCATCGGACAGAAGCTTCCGAAAACGAAGAGCACCAGAAACAGGATCACTCCGATTCCCAGTGCTTTTTTTACATCACGGCTCATATCAGTAGGTGCGATCGATCAAATCATTGATACTGCTTTGCATGATACAGAGCGAGATAATCGGCAAGCCAAACACAGATAGCAGAACATTGATCAGACTGTTATCCTCGGCTCCCATCACATACAGCTTTTTGGAATATTTCCAGAAACAGAAAATCCCCCAGATACCGCAGGTCACAAAGGACAGTAGCAGATCGGTGATGGCGGTATCGTTCTCTCTTGCTCCGTAATTGATATCACTGAATATCTGTACCCAGGCAATCAGATAGTAAATACCGCAGGTTATAATGGACAGCACAATAATACCAAATATACTTCTTCGTCTCATACAGGCACCTCCCTCGTCGTATGATATGCTGTATCCGGTAAAACCATACCCGTCTACCGGAAGTGTTCTAATTGTACCATAGAATCAGACCTCTGTGTGATAAAACAGGTGTTTTTATACGGATGCAGCCATACTCCGCATCATTTACATAAATAAGACATGTAGCAGCTCTTCTTGTATTCATCTGCAGAGCGTCTCAGCAGATGAAATAGCAAGACGCTTTCCTATATGCTATGGCTATGCAGCGTGTTCAGCAGCATTTCTGCCAAAGCAGCCGGAAGCAGTCTTTCACGTTTCTAGGTTCCTTTGTACCCAGATTGCTTCGCTTTCATCCGGTACAGTGGCATGGTTTTTCATTGTAAGCAGCTTTTTACGTTTCTATCTTCCTTCGTAATCGTATCGCTTCATTTCCTTTGATACAGTTGCATATGTTTCTTCTGGCAGTATCGAGCACTGATTCCTTCCCATAATGCTTCATTATGCATACAGAAGGATCCTGTTTCTGAGCATATTGCTGATTACAGTTGTCGCTATCCTGCGCTTTTTCTGCCAGTAAAAGCATTATTGCTACATATGGCTTTCATCATTATATTCTGCATTAAATAACGCCTAAACAATAAGAAGAAGAAAACCTGTCACAGTGCATAGCTTCACTGAAACAGGTTGTTTTCTTGTTCTATATACTGTAATGCGCTTTTATTTGCTGGCCTTTACCATGAAATCACAGATCTTCTTAGAGAATTCTGTAGGATTTTCAATCGGGAAGCCCTCAATCAGCAATGCCTGATCATATAGTAAATCTGCATAATCCTTCACTGCATCCTTATCCTGCTCATATACCTTCTGCAAAGCATTGAAGATTTCATGATTCGGATTGATTTCCAAAATACGGGATGCCTTCATACCATACGGATTTCCTTCCGGCATAGCACTTAACACCTTTTCCATCTCAAAGGACATGCCTTCCTCACTGCTCAGGCAAACCGGATCATCCACCAGGCGGGAAGAAATTTTAACATCCTTCACCTTATCCCCCAGCACTTCCTTAATACCGCTTAACAGATCCTTATTTTCCTCAGCCTTTTTCTCCAGCTCCTTCTTTTCCTCTTCACTGTCGAGGTCCAGATCGCCCTGAGAAATATTCTTAAAGGTTTTCTCTTTGTAATTCATCAAAGCCTGAAGCGCAAATTCATCCACATTGTCCGTCAGATACAGGATTTCATATCCCTTTTCCTTCACCTTCTTAACCTGTGGCAGATTGTCAATCAGCTCTACCTTGTCACCGCTCATGAAGTAGATGTGCTCCTGTCCTTCCTCCATGCGGTTGATATATTCATCCAGTGTAACCAGCTTCTGTTCCTTGCTGGAATAGAACATCAGCAGATCCTGCAGGGTTTCCTTGTTTGCGCCAAAATCATTGTAAACACCGAATTTGATCTGCAGACCAAAATTCTTCCAGAACTTCTCATACTCTTCACGATCATTGCGCAGCATCAGCAGCAGCTCGGATTTGATTTTCTTCTCAATACGGTTCGCAATCACCTTCAGCTGACGGTCGTGCTGCAGCATTTCACGGGAGATATTCAAAGATAGATCCTGTGAATCTACCAGTCCCTTTACGAAACGGAAATGCTCAGGAATCAGCTCTTCCGCATTATCCATGATGAAGACACCACGGCTATACAGCTGCAGCCCCTTCTTGTAATCCTGAGAATAATAGTTGAACGGTGCCTTACCTGGGATAAACATCAGCGTTGTAAAGGAAACTGCCCCCTCAACACTTGTATGAATCACCTTCTGCGGCTCTGTATAATCATTGAATTTGCTCTTATAGAATTCATCATATTCTTCTTTTGTTATTTCAGACTTGCTTCTCTTCCACAGTGGAATCATGGAATTCAGCGTTTTCAATTCCTTTACAGTTTCATACTTCGGTTCTGCAGGCTTATCCGCGTCCTCGTTTTCATTTTCCGGCTCGTCCACACGCTTGCTGGTTTCCACCCACATTTCGATTGGGTAACGGATATAGTCGGAATATTTCTTAATCAGACGCTCAATCTCATACTGCTGCAGATAGTCGTCATAATTCTCATCCTCCGTATTATCCTTCAGGTACAGCACGATTTCTGTTCCGTGCTCTTCTTTTTCACATTCATCAATGGAATAGCCGTCAACCGCATTGCTGCTCCACAGATATGCTGTTTCTTCCCCGTATTTCTTCGTCGTTACCTCCACACGGCTGGCAACCATAAATGCGGAATAGAAGCCGACACCAAACTGTCCGATGATATCCACATCATCCTTCTTCTCTGCCTCTTCCATCTCCTGCTTAAACGCCAGAGAGCCACTCTTCGCAATCGTTCCCAGATTGTCCTCCAGCTCATCCTTGTTCATACCCAGACCGTTATCTCGGATTGTCAGGGTGCGGTTTTCCTTATCTGCCTCCAGATAAATTTTAAAGCCGGATGTATCTACATCGCTCAGGTTATCAGACAGTGCCTGATAATACAGCTTGTCAATCGCATCACTTGCATTTGAAATCAGCTCTCTTAAAAAAATTTCCTTATGTGTATAAATAGAGTTGATCATCAGATCTAATAGACGTTTGGACTCAGCCTTGAATTGTTTCTTTCTCGCCATACGTAATTACCTCCTGTTAGCACTCGCTCTTTAAGTCTGCTAATAGTATATGCCAATATTTTAGCACTGTCAACACTTTAGTGCTAAAAACCATAAATTTTTTCATAGAAAAGCAGTTCCTCTTCCCTGATCTGGCATAAAGAAAATCATAAAGCTACAAATTTGTAAGACAAAGCGAGGCAAGGCAAATCAACAGCCATGAAATTTTTCATCGCCTGTCTGGTAAATATCAAAACAAGCCTGCACGACGCCATGACAGCATACCCAAAATACGGCAATGCATATGATAAAAAAGCAGGACAGTATGGCTGCTGTTCCCTCTGCGAAGCAGATTGAAGAGGCAAACAGAAGCATCCTCTACGGATATGCGTACAGCATTCCTCCTGTCAATCGGGACTTTCCAGCATCAATATCTGCTACAACCATAAAATATATAGAAAGCATTTCGTCTTTGTTTCTTCTTGGGTATAATAGAAGAAACAATTTTCAAAGGGGTTGTAAATAAATGAAAGATATGAAACAAATAAAAAGAATCGTTGTCAAAGTCGGCTCCTCCACGCTGACACATCCTGGCGGAGGCTTGAATTTTCAGCGCATAGATGCTTTAGCCATGGTGCTGAGTGATATAAAAAACAGAGGACTGGATGTTGTTTTAGTTAGCAGTGGAGCGGTTGCGGCTGGTGTTGCCAAGATGCAGATGCGCAAGCGTCCGGAGCTGATGCGGGAGAAACAGGCGGCAGCCTCCGTAGGACAATGTGAGCTGATGTTTATCTATGATAAATTTTTTTCCCAATACGGTCAAAGCATTGCACAGCTGTTAATCACCAAAACCGTCACCAAAAACGAAGTATTGCGTGCAAATGCCGTGAATACTCTGGAGACACTGCTGGAATACGGTGTGATTCCCATCGTCAACGAAAATGACAGTGTAGCCGTTGATGAAATCGCCTATGGAGACAACGATACACTGAGTGCAGTCACCGCCTATCTGACCAATGCCGATCTGCTGGTGCTGCTGTCTGATATCGACGGATTGTTTAATGACGATCCTATGAAAAATAAGGATGCCCGCCTGATCCCGGTCGTAAGGGCTATCGATGACGCTGTCTTCAGCATGGCAAAGGGAGCCGGATCCTCCCGCGGTACCGGAGGTATGGTTACCAAAATATCCGCGGCACAGTTCGCGAATGAGCACGGTATTCCAATGATAATCGCAAATGGGCGGCAGCCGTCGATTCTTTATGATATTCTGCGAGATGATTACCGCGGAACGCTGTTTGATATAAGGGAGGCAATGTAAATGAAAACATTGAAAGAGCTGGGAAAAGCTTGTAAACAGGCTTCAAGCCAGATTATGAATGCGGATAGAAAGCAGAAGGATACACTTTTAAACACGATTGCAAAACAGCTGGAGCAGGATATCCCTGCTATTCTGGAGGCTAATGCGCAGGACATAAAAAATGCCAGGGAAAACGGGATGGCAGAAGGGCTGATCGACCGTATGCTGCTGAACGAAGCACGTATGCGCCAAATCATCGAAGGGATTCATCAGGTATGTGCATTACCGGATCCCATCGGTGAAATCACTGATATGCACACCACAGAAAACGGGTTGCAGATAGGTACCATGCGTGTGGCACTGGGCGTCGTCGGCATGATCTATGAAGCAAGACCGAATGTGACTGTTGATGCGGCGGTCCTGTCTTTAAAGGCCGGCAATGCAGTCATGCTGAGAGGCAGCAAGGATATTCTGCAAAGCAATCTGGTGATTGCAAACAGTATGCGAAGGGCTGCTACAGCGTGTGGCTTCTCTGCGGATATCATCACACTCCTGGAGGATACCTCTCGGGAAACGGCAACTGCCTTTATGAAGCTGCATGCATATCTCGATGTGCTGATTCCCCGCGGCGGTGCCGGACTGATTGCCAATACGGTTAAAAATGCAACCGTTCCTGTGCTTGAGACAGGCACCGGTAACTGCCATGTCTACGTCGATAAGGATGCAGATACCGCCAAGGTGATTCCTATTATCATCAATGCCAAGACACAGCGAACAAGCGTATGCAACGCATGTGAAAGTGTTTTGATCCATAAGGATATCAGTGACAGTCTTATTCAGGAGCTACTTGCGGCATTAAAGCAATATCAGGTTAAAATCCATGCCGATTCCCGTATCTGTGATTTGGACGCGGATTGTATTCCAGCTACAGAGGAGGATTACGGACGCGAATATCTCGATTTGGAAATCTCTATCAAAACGATATCTTCTCTGGAGGAAGCAATCTCCCATATCAACACCTATTCCACACATCACAGTGAAACGATCATTTCCGAGAATTACACATCGGTTAAAAGGTTTTTGAAGGAGGTTGACAGCGCCTGTGTATATGCCAACGCATCCACACGCTTTTCGGATGGATTTGAATTCGGTCTGGGAGCGGAAATCGGAATCAGCACACAGAAGCTGCATGCACGCGGACCGATGGGACTGCAGGCTTTAACAACAAAGAAATATATCATATTGGGAGAAGGACAGATACGGCCTTGATTCTTTTACACAATACCACAGAAAGGAACTTTAAAGAAATCGGTTATTACCTGTTATAGCAAATACAAAAATAAAAGAATTCAACGCTACTGTATAGATCAATAGCGGTTGAATTCTCTTTTTTTGTGAACACCCCTACCGATAAGCAACAAATACTGCAAGTTTTCGATGGAGTATGCAGCATGGAAGAACGTGCACTTCACATAGCGTCTGTCGGATATGATCCTATAGCAAAACAGCCGCATCTTACCTGAATACGGCCGTTTTTCATATGTCTTTTTATTTTCATATGTCTTTTAGCTATGATAATTTTGCGATAACAGCATCACGATATTCCTCTGTTGAAGAATTCCCATGCAGATCCGGCGTCAGATACTTCTGCTCCATCAGCACCTCGTCCACTGCTTTCCGAATGTTCGCAGCACATGTTGTTTCCTGTAAATGCTCCAGCATCATACAGGCAGACCACAGCAGTGCTGTCGGGTTTGCGATATGCTTTCCTGCGATATCCGGTGCAGAGCCATGAACCGCTTCAAACATTGCGTATTCCGTTCCGATATTACTGCTAGGAAGAAGCCCCAGACCACCGATCAGACCACTTGTCAGATCACTGACAATATCACCGTACAGATTCGGCATCACCATAACATCGAAGGTTTCCGGGCGCATAACCAGCTGCATACACACATTATCCACGATTTTATCATCTGCTTGGATATCCGGATATTCCTTTGCGATTTCCTGAAAGATGGAAAGGAACATGCCATCGCTCATTTTCAGAATATTTGCCTTATGTACACAGGTAACCCTTTTTCTGTTATTCGCCCGCGCATATGCAAAGGCATCCCGTATGATGCGTGTACTTGCCTTACGTGTGATAATTTTGGTCGCATGCACCGTATCTGCATCAATCTGTTCCTCCACACCGACATATAAATCCTCGGTATTCTCACGGAAGGTCACGATATCCACATTTTCAAATGGTGTCTTGACTGCCGTATTGGATTTTGCAGGTCGAATATTCGCATATAAATCATATTTGTTTCTAAGCGTAACATTCAGGGAACGAAATCCCTTACCGATTGGTGTTGTAATCGGAGCCTTCAACAGGATACGGTTTTTCTCAAAGGATGCAAATGCCGCATCCGGAATCAGCTTCCCATTACGCTCATACTCCGCCTCTCCGACCGCAAAGCATTCATAAGCAAGCGGTACCTTTGCCGCCTCCAGAATACGTACGACCGCATCCACGATTTCCGGTCCGATCCCGTCTCCCTTAAATACTGTAATCGTTCTCATTTCATCTGTCCTCCATCTTTACATATTGCTTCACACTGCCGACATATTTCGTTGCCGGACGCATAATTCTTCCATCATATTCCTTGTTTTCAATATTGTGGGCAAGCCAGCCGATCGTTCTTGCCATAACGAACAACGGCGTAAACAAATCCTCCGGTATCCCCATCATGCCATATACAAAGCCGCTGTAGAAGTCCACATTGCTGGATACATGCACGCCCTTAACATCCAGAATAACATCCTTCGCGCACTGCTCAAAGCGCTGATAGAATTCATACTCCTTGACCTTGCCCTTTTTCTCGGCAAGCTTTTCGATATATTCCTGCAATACCTCACTTCGCGGATCACTCAGTGTATAAATAGCATGTCCCATACCGTATACCAGACCGCTGTAATCGTAAAACTGTTTATGCAGAATACGGTAAATCAGTGCCTTGATTTCAATATCATTTTCACAGTAGCCGATTTCCTCTATAACAGCACGCATCATACCGCTTACCTTCAAATTGGCACCGCCATGTCTTGGTCCCTTCATGCTGCCGATTGCCCCAACCATAGAGGAATAAAAATCCGTCCCGGTGGAGGAGATCACCACATTGGTAAACGTCGAATTGTTTCCCCCTCCATGATCTGCATGCACGATCAGCATCATGTCCAGCAGCTTTGCCTCCAGATTGCTGAATGCATGGTCCTTGCGCAGCATATACAGAATATTTTCTGCTATGGAAAGCTGCTCCTGCGCCGGATGAATGACCAGGCTTTCCTTATTATACCGGTGCATCTTGCTCTGATAGGCATAGCAGATGATCGAAGGCAGCTTGGCAAGAATATTCAGGCCCTGCTCCAGCGTATTTTCTACCGATATGTTATCCGGTGCATCATCATAGTCGTAGAGAGCAAGCACAGCCTGCTGCAGACGGTTCATCAGATTCTTTCCCGGCATATGCAGAAACTTGGATTCCAGAAAATCATCCGGCAGCTCGTAATGCGCACGCAGATATCCGCAGAATTCAGCCAGCTCCTCCTTCTTCGGAAGATAGCCGAAGAGTAATAAAAAGCAGGTTTCCTCGTACCCGCAGATCGTTTCATAATTTCTGCCATGGATTATATCCCGCAGCTCTATGCCTCGATAGTACAGCTTTCCTATATCATCTGTTTTTACTTCCTCAACATATTTATAACCGACAACATCCGCAATCTTAGTAAGACCTACGCGTACACCGGTTCCGTCTTCATTACGCAGTCCCTTTTTGATATCATATTTGCGAAACAGATCATTCGCGATATCATTGTGCTCCCGCGCCTTCTGGTAAAAAGAATTCAAATGCTCGTTCATTTCCTCTACCTCCTTTTACAGTGTTCTTTCACTATTATATCATAATTTTCATAAATTCAATGAAATATTTTCATAAATTCATGCTATAATATTCCATGTATACGAGAAAGGAAGGGAAGTTATGCCAACAATAACCGAGAAAATCATACAGAAGCATCTGGTAGAAGGGGTGATGGAACGAGGAGAACCCATTGCAATCCGCATTGATCAGACACTGACACAGGATGCCACAGGAACCATGGCTTACCTGCAGCTGGAGGCGATGGGTGTGGATCAGGTCAAAACCGACCTGTCTATCAGCTATGTCGACCATAATACATTACAAAGCGGCTTTGAAAATGCCGATGATCACAAGTATCTGCAGACGGTAGCAATGAAGCACGGTGTTCGTTTCTCACGTCCTGGTAACGGAATCTGTCATCAGGTTCATCTGGAACGCTTTGCGAAGCCGGGAGCCACTCTTTTGGGAAGTGATTCCCATACACCGACAGCAGGAGGTATGGGGTCTTTGGCCATTGGAGCCGGTGGTCTGGATGTTGCCTGTGCCATGGCCGGCATGCCGTTTCATCTCAATATGCCGAAAATCATCAATGTCCGTCTGCACGGCTCCCTGACAAAGGGTGTCAGCTCCAAGGATATCATTTTAAAGGTGTTACAGATACTGAGCGTAAAAGGCGGTGTGGGAAATGTTATAGAATACAGCGGAGACGGTGTTCTCAGTCTGAGTATTCCACAGCGTGCCACGATTACCAATATGGGGGCCGAGCTTGGTGCGACGACTTCGATCTTCCCAAGTGATGAGGTCACACGGGAATTTTTAAAGAAGCAGCAGCGTGAGGATGCTTATGAAGAGCTGCAGGCCGATGCCGATGCCGTTTATGATGCAGTCATTGATATTGATTTGACCACACTGGAGCCGATGATTGCCATGCCGCATTCTCCGGACAATGTCCTTCCCATTCATGAAGTGCTTGGTCTGAAGGTAGATCAGGTCGCAATCGGAAGCTGCACGAACTCTTCCTATATGGATATGATGAGTGTTGCCGGTATTTTGAAGGATAAGACGGTGGATCCAAATGTCAGTCTGGTTATATCTCCGGGCTCTCGTCAGGTATTGCATATGATAGCGCAAAACGGCGGCCTTTCCGATATGATTTCTGCCGGTGCCAGAATTCTGGAATCCACCTGTGGACCTTGCATCGGTATGGGGCAGTCGCCGATCACCAATGCGCTCTCCCTTCGTACCTTTAACCGGAATTTCTATGGTAGAAGCGGCACACTGAGTGCCAAGGTATGTCTGGTATCCCCGGAAACTGCTGCCGCAAGTGCATTGCACGGTTATATCGTAGACCCGCGTACTGTAAGCTATGAGCTGCCGCAGGAGCCGCAGTCCTTCACGGTCGATGATTCCATGATCATTATTCCGGATGCAGAAGCAGCTGCGGAAACTGAGGTCGTGCGTGGTCCGAATATCAAGCCGCTGCCTATCAATACACCGCTTGCAGATCGTATTGATAAAAGGGTCATGATTAAGGTTGGTGACAATATCACCACCGATCA
Source organism: Clostridium sp. DFI.1.208 (assembly GCF_024463855.1). Taxonomy (NCBI): domain Bacteria; kingdom Bacillati; phylum Bacillota; class Clostridia; order Eubacteriales; family Clostridiaceae; genus Clostridium; species Clostridium sp. DFI.1.208. The sequence goes on from NZ_JANGCA010000031.1 coordinate 32,317, forward strand.
CATTGCCCCGGCAGGAGCAAAGGTATTGCCTTACCGCTCCAATATCGAAAAAATCAGTGAGTTTATTTTCATGAATGTAAAAGCAAGCTTCCATGACGACTGTTTACACAATGGTGGAGGCTTCATCATCGCAGGTGCCAACTATGGACAGGGAAGCTCCCGTGAGCATGCCGCGCTAGCCCCGATGTATCTGGGAATCAAAGCGGTAATCGCTAAGAGCTTTGCACGTATTCACCGTGCCAATCTCATCAATTTCGGTATCATTCCATTTACCTTCTGCAATGAGGCGGATTATGATTCCATTGATGAAATGGATGAATTATCGATCACGAATCTGCATGCATTGACAGAAAATACACCGGTAGAGGTTATGAATATCACAAAAAACAGCAGCTTTTTGCTCACACACAACCTAACACAGCGTGATATAGAAACAATTCTGGCCGGCGGTACACTGAATCTGATTCGTCAGAATCAAAACTGATCAATCAGGTATTTCAAAACGCACAGATGAAATGGTTGAGATTAACAGGTGCAGGCTCCTAAGCTTGCGCCTTTTTATAGCCTGCTTTAATTGGGCTGCGTACCCTCTTATTTTAGAGCGTTTATTTGCTGATCCCTTGATTTTCATTACAGTTTTTACAGGTTTCATTCGCTGACCCATAATTTCCATTACATTTTTTACAGCTTTTATTTGCTTATCCCATAATTTCCATTACAATAAAGGAAAGGAATGAAATAAATCATACACAGGATTCGTATATAGGATAGAAAGAAGGGATTACTTATGAAAAAAGCTGTACTCGCCCTATGTGTGCTTCTGCTTCTCGCCGGCTGCTCCTCTTCGCAAAAGACAGCACCGCACAAAGCGGAAAAGCCACAGGAACAGGCAAATCCGAAAATCGCGGCCCCCGCTGATATCCGCTATCCGAAAAGTCCTTCCATCGAGGATTATGATGCGCAGATCGCCATAAGTGACAAGAATCCTGTGGATGGTACCGTGCTGAGTGGCTATGCGGATTTCTCACAGGAAAGCTTTTCTGCAATCTTAAAGACTGCTTCTGATAATGTCAGCTATTCCCCGCTGAGTCTGTATTATCCACTGATGCTGACGCTACAGGCAAGTGAGGGGGAAACTGCAAAGCAGCTACAGGTGCTGCTTCATGTAAACCGCAGGGATAATGCGAAAAATATGGGGAATCTGTATCGCCGCCTGTATACAGACAATGAAGGCGGACAGCTGAAAATAGCAAACTCCTTATGGATACAGAATGCATATCCGGTAAAAAACGACTTTATAAAAACCGCCAACAAGCAGTTTTATGCCGCCGCCTATGATGTGGATTTTTCACAGTCAAAAACCGCAGACCTCATGGCTGCATGGATTCGCGAGCATACCAATGGAAACCTGTCTCCCTCGATAGAAACAGATGCTTCCATGCGTATGGCGATTCTCAACGCCATATATTACAAAGCGCGTTTTGCTACTGTATTCGATAAAAAGGATACAACAAAGGATACCTTTTATACTCAGGATGGAAAGGTTGCTACGGATTTCATGCATCAGATAATGGATTCTCATTTCTTTATTGACAATAAGGACTATGCCGCAACCTCTTTGGCATTGAACAATTCCTCCAGCCTGACGCTGGTACTGCCAAAAGAAGGCAAGGATATCCGCCAACTGATGGAACAAAAGGGTTTTCTACAGGAATTGCTGGAGGATGATAGTGAAGGAGCAGCCTTTGGTATCGTGAACCTATCGCTGCCAAAGTTTAAAATCCATTCCAAGCTGCTGCTGGCAGATACCTTAAAAGCGATGGGTGTCACCGCTTTGTTTGATACCGCCGCTGATCTGGAGGGCATAACGGATGAAAAGCCCTTATTTGTTTCTAATATCCAGCAGGAAACAAGCATTGCCTTAGATGAGGAAGGCATCGAGGCAAGCGCATATACCGAGATGGGGATGGTAGGTGCTGCAAATATCAAGAATCCAAAAACCCTTAATCTAAATCTGAACCGCGAGTTTCTTTATGTGATTTCCACACGCTTGGATGGCAGAGAGCTTCCACTGTTCATCGGCGTATGCACCGATCCTGCTTCTTAAAGAACAAAAGGCTGTAAAGTATCGATTCCCTCTGACAAAAGACAGCGGTTTTCCATGCGCTATCGATAGGATAATAAAAGCTATGGCAGACATGCAAATCCTTAGCTTCCATAAAAATATCGCATTGTGGTTCACAGTTCTCTTTGCCATGTACCGCACTCCTGCTCGCTGTAGCTTTTCCCCGTTTAAATATAATCACACAGGAGCTATTTCAGCCCTGTATGCTATAAAGGCTACGTGCACACGATTGGCTCAAATCATGCATAACACATTTTTTGAGCCATATATACAAGCTAACCATACGCTTTCTTTTCGTTCCCATATGCAAATATCGTTTTATTAAAAAAGCTGAAGTCCAATGAGGGTTCAGCTTTTTATATGCCAATGCTTAAACGTTTTTATCCGCCAGCTGTGCTTTTAATGCATCATATGTATGACAATCCAGTATACGGATGAGAGCATCCTCAACCTGCTGCGCAGTTAATGTATCCACCCAGGTATCCTCCACACCATATTTGCGTTGTAACAGTAATTTCAATGAAGTTTTCTTACCTTCTTCCATTCCTTCTCTCCTTCCTTCTTTTATTCCCAATCTTTTCGCTTCTGCTGTCTGTTCCCTCAGATTGGCTTGTACTGCACGTTCGGCAAATTCTGCCGATTCCGCCCAGCTGAATAACTGATTATCTTCTTTCATTTCATTATACTTTTCCACAGCTACATCCACCATCCTTCTCTTCATGTTTAGTATAGCATCATCCGGATTATATGCAAGCACATAACAAAATGTTTCAAACTCTGTCAGATGTTTTATGCCTCCAACCTCCTTGATACGCTGCTTGATCATCGGCAGGAATACGATTGCTCGATTCAGTGTTCCATTGGGCTCCTCCTGATTATCTTCATCCTTCACCTTATAGTGACGAATCATACGTCCTCCTGTTTTGGGCATTGAATTCATGAAAATAATCTGATAAAACGGCTTCAGCTTTGTGTAATCATTGCCCTGCTTCAGCTGTCTGCCGACCAGTCGATAGCCATACTGCTGAAATCGCAGCTGTTCTTCCTGTGTATAACCCGATACCTGCATTTCCAAATCATAAAAATGGCCTGCCTCATCCTCCAACACAACATCCAGAACAACTCGTTTCCCAAAAAAAGCTTCCGGCAGCAGTTCCGGATTCAATACCCTTGTTGTTTGAACCTTCAGCTCGTAAATCTCCTCGATGATTCTGTTTCTCAGCAATTCAGAGCCTGCATCCTCTCCAATCAGCATATACTTGAAAAAAACATCATTGTGAAAGGGAACCGGATATTTCTTTTCGTTCTCTTTTTTCATCTGTAGAATCCTCCTTTTTTTCTTATACACTCTTATATACGTAGGGAAAGGGCAAAACTCCTAAATTATTTTAAAATTCGTTAAAAAAAGGTACACTTTTTTTACATAAACGTTAGGAAGCTCCTGGTAAATAATATTTTCGCTTATATCCTACAGCTTTTATCGCAGGTATATAGCACTGCAGTATTTACTGTTGAATCATCTGAGTGATATGAAAAATACTGTCACATTTGTTTCTTTTTTGCTTGTACAGGATCCTTAATATACTTCATAGCGTAAAGATTTCCCTACCCCCTGCTGGTATATTACAAAGCATAAGCAAATGTAGACAGCTAAAACCTCTGCCCATATATGAAGAATTTTATTTCATTTGTAGCACTACATGAATTTGTGATCGTCAAAATACGAAAAAAGAGCTGCCCTTCCCATAGCATGAGGGCAGCCCTTGCTTATCCTATATGTATTTGTTACTTTTTCTTATGGAATTTCTGTTCGCTTTCCGGATCCTTGACAAATGCCAGAAACAGCATGCCCAGCAGCATCATCGGAATCAGACCGAGAATACCATATTGTGTTTCTCCGGTAATCATTATAATCGTAGATACCGCCATAGGTCCTAAGATTGCCGAGAATTTGGAAAATACAGAGAAAAATCCAAAGAATTCATTGGAATCAGCTTTATCCGGAATCAGCTTGGCAAAATAGGAACGGGAAACGGACTGGATACCGCCCTGAAACATACCGACCAGCAAGGCAACCACCCAGATAAAGGACGGATAGGTCTTAATCAGTGAGCCTGCCAGTACAACGCCTACATAGCCGATGATCCCTGCATAAATCATCTTCTTACTTCCCACATGCTCCACCAGCTTTCCAAACAAAATGGAGAACGGACAGGCAACGATATTGATGACAATTACGACTACCAGACTCATGACATCACTGATTCCCATCTCTGTCGCAAGGGAAACCGCCATCTTGATAACCGTGTTCACACAGTCGATATAGAAGAAGTAGGATATACAGAACAGAAAGATATTTTTATTCTTTTTGATATCCCGGAATGTGTGATATAAATGGGAGAACGATTCCCGTACAACATGCGGTACCGGTTCATGGAAATTTTTCTGTTTTACATTTTTCAGCATAGGGCGTGAATAAACAAGCCACCATAGCACAGCCATTCCCATTGTAAGACCGCATGCCATCCGATAGCTTAACGTAAAGGAGCCCAGCATCAGATCCCCGGTCTTCGGATCACCGAGCAAGGTTACCAGTGCAAAGGGAATTACAAATATCAGAAATGGCAATACGGAGCCGATATAGCCCCATGCATAGCCAGCGGCGCTTACCTTATCCACCCGCTCATCATCGCAGACATCCACGATAAAGGCATCATAGAAAATAATAGAGCCGTTATAGCCGAGCATGGCGATAATGAAAATCACGATAGCTGCACGGTAGTCGATGAATGGCAGCGCAAGACCAAAGCCGCCAAAGATTCCCATAAACAGGAAAAACTTAAACATCTTCATTTTCTTATCCTTGTAATCCGCCATCGTTCCAAGCACCGGTGATATCACCGCAAGAACAATCGCATAGATTGCGTTTGCCCAGCCGACATACACGCTGCTGTCACCCGGTGTGATTTTCGCTATCAGTAAAGGAAAAATGACAGTGCAGGTGGTCAGTACCTGCGCCGAATTTCCCACATCATATAAAATCCAGCTGGTTTCCTCTTTGGTAAAGCCAAGTTTAGTCAGTATTTTTGTGAACATATCATTCGTTCCTTTCTCTTATAAAGACAGTGTATCACAGGGATATTGTCTTGGGGATACGGATAACAAAAGATTAACAATTTTCAATGGCGAGTAGCTCTGCCTGAATACAGCGACCGTGTACCTCCACCATGGCATAGCCGCTATGCGGAGTACCATAGCATACCGAGCCGGGATTGATCAAAACCACACCGTCCACCTCGATAAAGCACTGATGATGCGTATGTCCGAAAAACAGCGTGTCGCAGCCCTTGCGTTTCGCATAGGCCGCCAGCTTTCCATACAGGGTGCGCATGCACAGCTCCATGATGTCATCCTTCGGCTTATGCTTCATTGCCAGAACCTCCTGCACAGTTTCATCATCAAAAATATCTCCATGGAGACAGATTGCCTTGCGTTCCTCCAGCGTCAGCTTTAATTTTTTAGGAAGGCGGTGGGAGCGGTCATGATTTCCCTTCACGATGGAACATTCAGAGATTTCCTGTAACGGAAAGCCGACATCGCCCAAATGGATTTTCAAATCCGCGGCTGCATGCTCCTGCAAAATTCTTCGTGCAGCCTCTTGTTCTCCATGTGTATCGGACATCAATAGTATTTTCATGTTGTACACCTTCATATCTGTTAGCTATATTATAATATGATTCCCGAAGAATAGGAATAGAAACTTTACAATTCAAAGAAAACACCTGCCTCTCTCTCATATTTGTGCAGTTGTCCATAGGCTTGTTTCCTTACCTTGCAAAGCCCTATATATCTTTTCTCTGTGATTGCGCGATCCGCCTAGATAGGCCATGCTTATTCACATATCTTATACTGAGATACAAAGATGATCTCAGAAAATAAAAGGAGGATTTCAATATGTGTAACAACTGTGGATGTAACAGAGAATTTGGATTCAACGATGGCTATGGATATAACCGTTCTGAGTGGAACAGCGGATGCGGATGCAACAACGATTATTACAACGACAACGCTGCGCTGTATGAAGCTGAGTGTGTAGCGCGTGCTGCTCTGCGCCGTAGAAACAGAGAAAACCGCTGTGCTCGTGAATTCGTTCGCTGCATGAAAAACGCTCGCTGCGGATACTAAGCAGAAAGCCTTGAAGGGTCTGTGAATCACAGGCCCTTTTTACATATTTGATAATGCTGCAAAGGATTATTCGGCGTATGGCCTATTTACGAATACAAAGCTCATATTATAAAGCCCATATTATAAGGAAGAATGCAGGCTGCAAGGTGCTTATCACAGCTGGTGTATGAAGGCAACGCAAGTCCTTTGATGTTAAGTGAAACAGGATATGCGACTCTCCTTACTTTACCGCAAGGCTGCTTACAGTCTTTGCAAGTTGAATCCCCTTCTACGACATGCTGGGATTGACAGCTATTCTCATTTTCCTATCGCGTGTACGATGGCTTGCAGTTTTATGCCTGTATGCCGTAATAATGAATCCCTTTCTGCGGCACGCTAGGATAGACAGCTATTCTCATTACCTATCGCGCGAATGATGGCTTGCAGTTTTTGTGTCTGTATGCCATAATGAATTGCAATAGCAAGGGAGGACTTCTAATGGAGCATAAAGGAACAGCTGTTATTGCAGCAAAGCGACTTCTTCTGCGCCGCTTTGTCATAGAGGATGCGGAGGCGATGTTTCATAACTGGGCCAGTGATGAAGAGGTTTGCAGATTTCTGACCTGGCCGCCGCATCAGGATGTCAATGTCACACGGCATATTCTGCAGAATTGGATCACAAGCTATGCACAGCCGAATTTCTATCAATGGGCCATTACCTGGAAGGATCGTCCGCAGGAAGTGATTGGCTGTATTAGCGTCGTCGATCAGAATGAGGAGCTGGATATGGTGCATATCGGCTATTGTATAGGAAAAGCATGGTGGCATCAGCATGTCACCAGTGAAGCATTTACAGCCATCATCCCGTTTCTGTTTGAAAAGGTAAAAGCAAACCGCATAGAGACGAAACACGATCCAGATAATCCAAATTCCGGAAGGGTAATGCTGTCCTGCGGCCTTACCTATGAAGGAACGGCAAGAGAGGCAGACCGCAGCAACCGCGGTATTGCGGATGCCTGCTACTACAGCCTTCTGAAAAAGGAATATCCGCAATGGCTTCGCAAAAGAGGCATGAAACCCAGCGAGATCAGGTAGCTGTCTGACAGTGCCTGCATCCTGTCACGTTTGTATAGTTACGGATATCTGTGACATGGCAAAACACAGTGCCTGCTTTTGGTGAGGAAGCTAGCTGGCAAGGATGGATACATTTCTGACAAAAGAGCTGCACAACATCATAATGCCTGCCTTGAGGTATTGATGCAGCTGCAAAAAGAAAAGCTCCTGCAATGAAATAGTGGAGGGGCTTTTTGGTTGTGAATTTTAATCAGGTAAGCAGTAAAAGAAGATGACTTGTGGGGTAAGCATTCATCATCTTCATATAATCCTTCCTATTTCATTTTCTTACTATCTGACATTTGTCCCTGTCCTGAAAACACCTTACTCCTGCAGTTTTACCTCTTCTGTTTCTACGTATCTCCTACTGCAGGTAATTGCCATCATAAAGGCAGCTCCTTTTCAATGCCATATAGGTGTTAAATCATAGCGTCCAAAATATCCTGCAAAGCCTGCTTTCCATTCATTTTCCCAAAGGTTTTCATGTCAATGATATGAATGGGAATATCAAAGCAATTCAGCTTTTTTTTCATGGAATCCTTCAGATACCGCATCTGCGGTGCAAGCCAGATGGCCTGCATGTGATATTCAAAGTGATAACGGCGAATGAATTTTTCATCAATGATTTCCGCAGAGCCATAAGCAAGAACAAGATCATTCTCCCGCAGAGCATCCTCCAGGTGCGTGCCCAGCTCATGGATTTCCTCCACATAAATCTGTTCCCTGCTGCTCGCCTTTTGAATCTGCTTGCAAAACATACTGCTGGTATTTCCGGTAGCACAGCATATATAAACTAACATACGGGTTCCTCCTTTAGAAAAGCTCGTATCTCCTTCAGAAATGCAGCCCTTTGATCTGTGAACACCTCATGTCCGCAATGCTCATAGAAGCGGGTAATGATCGTTTTCCTATCGCAGGATGCAAGCTCATCATACAGCTGCTGCCAGCTGCAGACAGCATCCTCCTTTCCCTGCAAAATCAAAAGCGGCACCTCGCAGCCTTCAAACAAGCCGTGAAAGCTGTGCTGGAAAAACCAGAAGGACATCGCACAGATATGGCGAAGAGATTTTGACGGATTGTGTTCACTGTAAATGAAAGTGCGGAATTCCTCGCTTGCAAACAATTCCTCCGGTGTCGGGGAGATCACTGCCTCCTGAGGCAGCTTTGGCATACGGACACGAAACGCTGCGGACATGCGTTCAAACTGATCCAGCAGCTGTGATCGACAAAAGCCGATTGCTGGTGAGCTCAGAATACAGCCTGTCAGCTCCTGCGCAAATTTCTCCAGACACAGGGCAGCCAGACAGCCGCCAAAGGAGCCGCCCCATAAATACAGGCGCTTTACACCCCAGCGCTTTTTGGTATCCTGTATCACACGCAGCACATCCTCCGTAAGTGTATCTATGCTTAACCCTTTTTTCAAATCATATGTCGATGCACCGCTTCCTCGCTGATCAAAATGGATACACAGGGCATCCTCCTCCAATGAACGAAACGCCGGCAGCTCCATAATTGCCTGTGCACCGCTGCCGGGACCGCCATGCAGAAAAACGATTGCTGTATCGCTGGCAAAGCTTGCGCAGGCATACACCTGCAAAAGACAGTCCGTGCTTTGTATTTGATAACGTTCCATAGTTCCCTCCCACTCGTATAAATTCATCATAGCATGCCGCAATCGCTTATGCAAGATGGAATGCACACATTCGGTTAAGCGGTTACGTAAATACACAGCTGTATGCTTTTGCAGCGACAAGCCTTGACAGAATTCGACAAGGGATGTAAGATAACAGTGTTATGTGCAGGAGGTGAGAGGATGCAGCAGGAAACAACACGCGATAAGCTGCTGGAAAGCGCAAGCCGTGAATTTTTAACCAGTGGCTATCAAAAAGCATCGCTTAGAACCATTTGCCGCAATGCTGGTGTTACCACCGGTGCCCTGTACTTTTTCTTCAAGGATAAATCCGCACTGTTTGATGCTCTGGTAAAGGATGCCGCAGAAGCGATCATGCAGATGCTTACCCGGCATACCTGTTATGAGGAAGAGGTTTACAGCAATACCGTTGAGCTGATGGATATGGAGCATGATATTCGCTTTGCACAGGAGCTGATTTCCTTTTACTATGCACATGAGACGGCTGTCGAGCTGCTGTTCAACTGTGCCTGGGGCTCCGCATATCAGGGCTTCATTGATCAGATCACTGATTATCTGGTGAAACGTAATACGAAAATCATCTCCGGGATGGTAAAGGATGATGATACGGTATTCAATGCGTGCACATTGCACTGGCTTTCCCAGATACAGGTTGAAGCGTTTCTGCACATATTGTCTCATCACTACGCGCAGGAACAGGCATTGCATCAGATCCGCATTGTCGTTACCTTTCTTAGAAGTGGATTTGAAGGTCTGTATCAACAAGCTGTCAAGCAATAGATCAGGGGGAATACTCCCCTTTTCTTTTACCGCATAACATAACACCGTTATGTTATGGTGAACCATACCGATAAAGGAGGAAGTTGTATGTATCTGCAAGCAAACAGCATCGAAAAGTATTATGGTGACAAGGAAGCACGTGTTCAGGTTTTGAAAGGAATCAGCTGTGAGATAGCACAGGGAGAAATCTGTGTACTGCTGGGTCCCTCCGGCTCCGGAAAATCCACCCTTTTAAATCTGATCGGTGGTATCGAGCACATTGACAAGGGGGAGCTGCTGGTCGGTGGCAAAGACCTGGCAAAGCTGCCGGATAAGGAGCTTGCGCTCTATCGGCGAAGCACGCTTGGCTTTATCTTTCAATCCTATCATCTCGTTGACAATCTGAGCGTAAAGGAAAACATAGAGTCCGGAGCCTATCTTGGACGACATCCCAAATCCGTCGATGAGCTGCTAAAGCGTCTGGGTCTGTCACAGCATCAAAACAAATATCCGAATCAGTTATCCGGTGGTCAGCAGCAGCGTTGTGCCATCGGAAGGGCACTGGCAAAAAATCCGGAGCTGCTCCTGTGCGATGAGCCGACGGGAGCCTTGGATTATCATACCTCCAAGGATATTTTGCGGCTGCTGGAGGAAATCAACCGGGATTACAAAACAACCGTAATCCTCGTTACCCACAACGCGGCAATCGCCGCGATGGCACACCGCGTCATGTGGCTAAAGGACGGCCGAGTCATCGAGGTACGCTGCAATGCACAGCATGTAACGGCAGAAGCCCTGGAATGGTAGGTGAGCATGATGCGAAATCCATTGCATAAGACCATAAAAAAAGAATTCCTCACCAACCGCTCCCGCTATATCTCCCTTTCCCTTGTTTTAATTCTCATGATCGCTGCTGTATCCGGCTTCCTCAGTGTTGCCTACAGTGCCAAAGAGCTGCTGATAGAGGATCAGATCATAAGTAGGGTGGAGGACGGACAGTTTACCCTGCAGGAAACGCTCGAGCCAAAGACCAAAGAGAAGCTGGAAGCACTCGGCGTAAGGATATACGAGCAATTCTATACGGAGCAGAACATCGACAGGGATACCATGGTGCGTGTATACCGAAAACGCTCCAACATCAATCGTGTCACCCTGCATGCGGGACGGATGCCGAAAAGCCCTACGGAAATCGCACTGGACCGCCTCTTTGCCGAGAAAAACGACTTCAGACGCAGGGATACCATACGCATGGCAGGCAGAGATTTTACGATTACCGGGTTAATCTCTGTCCCCGATTATACCTCTCTGATTAAGAAAAACAGCGATATGATGATGGATCCCATCCATTTCGGCATCGCCATCACTACAGATTCCGGGTTTCAGGCACTGTCGGCTGATCGCATTTTTTACAGCTACAGCTATGCTTTGAATGACAGAAAGCTGAATGATTTTCAAAAGCAAAAGCTCGCCGATGATATACAGGAAATTTGCGTCAAAGAAAATGCCGTGCTGCAAAATCTGATGACTGCACAGATGAATCAGGCCATATCCTTTCTGCCCAATGATATGGGGAGCGATATACCGATGATACAAACGCTGCTGTACCTGATCCTGTTCATTCTGGCCTTCATTTTTGTTGTCATATCACAGACGATGATGGAGGAGCAGGCTCCCGTCATCGGTACACTGCTTGCCAGCGGCTATACCCGGCGGGAGCTGATCCACCATTATATGATGCTTCCGACAATTCTTATCATCGTATCAGCGGGCATTGGTAATCTACTTGGCTACACGCTGTTTCCACGACTGTTTACGGACATGTATTACAGCAACTACTGTCTGCCGCCGCTCACCATACAGCTGATTCCAGAAGCGCTGCTGTCCACCACCCTTGTGCCGTTTATCTTCATGATGCTGGTTCTGTATGTGATGCTGAAGCGCAGGCTGCGCCTTTCCCCGCTGCGCTTTCTGCGAAGGGATCTGCGCAGGCAGCAATCCCGCCGCTATATCCCCCTGCACGGCTTTTTTCTTCAGCGCTTCCGCATACGGATCATCCTGCAGAATAAGGGCAGCTATCTCGTTTTGTTTCTCGGTATCATCTTTGCCAGCTTTCTCTTTATGTTCGGCCTCATCCTGACCCCGTCCATGGAGCATTATATCCAAGCATCAAAGGCAAGCATCCGCTGTAATTACCAGTATCTTTTAAAAGCCCCTGTACCGGCGGATGGTGAAAAGGTGACGCTGAGCTCACTGGAAGCTGATTTTACGGCAGGAAATCTCAAGCTGGACGTAACGCTGTACGGATTGGAGCCACAGTCCGACTATTACACGGATATGACGCTTTCAACGGACCCGAAAGGCCTTGTGATTTCTTCCGACTTCGCTGCCAAACTGTCACTGCAAACGGGGGATTCCATCATCCTGCGCAATCCCTACCGTGATAAAAGCTATGCCTTTACGGTTCAGGATATCTATCCATACAGCGCCGGCTTTTCTGCTTATATGCCAAGAGAACAGCTGAATCAGCTGCTGGATGAGGAACGAACCTATTTCAACGGATATCTGTCCAATCAGCCGCTGGATATTGAGGAGACGTATATACAAAGCACACTGACGCGCAGTGATGTCGTAAAGATCGGAGAACAGCTGACCCAGACCTTTTCTCAGCTGATTCCCATCCTGACCTTTATATCCATTGTAATTTATCTGGTGGTTCTCTATATCCTCATCCGGCTGGGCATCGACCGCAATGCCATTTCTATGTCCTTTCTGAAGGTTATGGGCTATACGGCAAAAGAAATTCGCAGCCTGTACCTGCATGCCACCACCTATATTGTCATCATTTCCCTGCTGGCAGCCCTTCCCCTATGCAGCATCGCTTTGCATTATCTGATGAAATTTGCATTTATGAAATTTACAGGCTATCTGACGGTCTATATCCCCGTATACGTGTATGCTCTGGTATTTGCCACCGGACTGATTGCGTATCTGTTCATCAAAGCTATACTGACACGACGCATAGAGCAGCTGGAGCTGGGCAGTGCTTTAAAGGAGGATGCATAATGCAACAGCAGCAGTAAGCCATAAAAACCTTCGCATGCCGTGAACAGCTTATGCGTGCTGCAAATGATTCCTGTTTACAAGCAATCATGCGGCGTATACCACTATTCTGTAAGCAAAAAAACGGATTCCTCGATTCACAGCAAGGCTGTTGGAAAGGAGGAATCCTTTTTCATCGGTAGATGCAAGCGTGCACAAGCTGACAGTAAAAACGGTTACCTTTTGTTTCTATATGGAAGTCCGACATGTACAGACAACGACGAATATGTAGATGAAAAAGCGTTTCGATCCATTGCCCCCGCAGCTCACTGCATCAATTCGTCATAGCTTTCAAAAAAGCACACAAGAGGCAGCAATTCACATAGCTTTTCTACTTTATGGAAAAATCAGATATGGCAAAGCAACTGTCAGGATATCCCTAAGACTTTGTGCAGGCTCTTTCAGAATTCAGCCAAGAATCGTAACAAAAAAAAGCCGGAACTATGCGATCCTTCCTGCCTGCGTAATTGCTTTCGATACTATTCTATGGTACAATTTTCATACGGAATACAGTACATACTATGCTTCAAATATCATCGTGTAACAGCAATATACAGCATCTGAATTCAGATTGTGGATTCAGAAAGTGAGGAACGGAAGATGAAAAGGAAACACTTGGGAATCGGTATTCTGATGACTGCACTGCTACTGAGCGGCTGCAGCAGACAGAACGTTACGACATATGAGCCGGAAACAACACAGGCATCATCAACGGAAACAAAGCTGACATTTTTTGGTTATAAATATGAAGCAATCAATGTCGCAGCCATTGAAGACAGCCTGCGTTCCTTCATGCAGAAGAACGAGCGTATCTCCATTACCTATGAAGGCATCAAGGGTGTCGATTACTATGATGTGCTTAATAAGCGAATCGACACCAAAAACGGGGATGACATCTTTATGGTCGATCAGGCCTCTGTGCTTGCACTGGAAAAAAAGGGCACACTTGCAGATCTCTCTGATCTTTCAACGATCAATAATTTCAGTGATCTTGTGAGAAATCAAATGGACGCAAACAACAGCTTGAATTATGTTCCAACCTCTATATCGGCCTTTGGTCTGTATTGCAATGAGGACCTGCTGAAGAAGCATGGGCAGAAGATACCGGAAAATCTGCAGGAATTCATGGATGTCTGTGCGTATTTCAAGCAGAAAGGAATAACCCCCATCGTAGCGAACAATGATATTTCCTTAAAAACCATCGTACTGGCAAAGGGGCTGTTCCCCATCTATCAAAAGCAGGATAAGGATGCCATGATAAAGCAGTTCAATACCGGTGAACGCGATTTGGCAAAGACACTGGAGCCCGGCTTTGCACTGGTAGAGAAAATGATTGCGCGCGGCTATGTCAATGCACAGGAGGCGCTCAAAACTGAAAAGACAAAGGATGATCTGACGCTGTTTGCCAAGGGGGAACAGCCATTTATGCTGACGGGTGCATGGGCTGCTCCACGCCTGCGCAACTTGCATCCGGATTTCACCTTTTCCATACATCCCTACCCCATTCTGGAGGATGGCTGTGCGCTGGTTATCAATATCGATACCCGCATCAGCGTCAATGCAGACAGTCCGCATGTGGAGGAAGCAAAGCAATTTGTGGAGTATCTGACACAGAAGGATGTCCTGTTGGATTTTGTAAACAGCCAAAGCTCCTTCAGTCCTCTGAAGGATAAGCAAATCGCACAGGACAGTGCCATACAGCCGATGGAGTCTTATCTCACCAACGGCAGAAGTGTGATAGGCGCCGATGACAATCTGATTTATCCCATCTGGAATCTCACCCGCGAGAGTACACAAAGGCTGTTAAAAAAAGAGAGCAGTGCCTCCGTCGTCGCAGACCTCAGCAGACAGCTTGCACAGATACGAAAGGAAAACAGCTATGAAGACAATAACTAAGCGCTCTTTCTTTATCCTGTTCTCCATTGCCTCTGCCATTGGAATCGCGCTGGCATCCATCGCCTTTGTAACGAATGTGAAATCCCTGCTCTGGGAAAAATCCGTAACCGATATTATCGAGGTTACACAGCAGGGCTCTCATGCACTGGATACCTATATAGAAAAAGATTATGATACCCTGCATCTGTTCGTCCGGGAGCTGCAGGAAACCAGCGCGACGGATAAGAAATCCATCCAGAAAATCATCAACATATTCAATAAAGACGGAACCTCCTTTTACTGCAGCGATCTTTCCAGCGGTGATACCTATTCCACTCTGCCGGAAAAGATACCGCGCATGAGCAAGGAGCAGAGAAACACCTATACGGCAATGAGCGGAAGCAGTATCCGCGATCCGTTTCTTGACGGCTACACCGGGGTGAAAACAATCGGTGTATATGAACGCTTTACCTTTCAGGATGGTACGCAGGGACTCGCCCAGAAAACAAGGCCGCTGGCATCCATGACGGAACGCTTTTCACTTTCCTTTTTCAATCAGACCGGATTTTCCTATGTTGTAAATCAAAATGGCGATGTACTGATACGCTCGCTGCATAAGGACAGCAACCGCACCTTTCAGAACCTGTTTGATATCATCGATCTGCAGGGAAACGATGAAGCACGGCTGAATTCCTTCAAGCAGCGATTAAAGGAAGCAAAGAGCGGGGCGGTACAGTTCCGCTATCAGGATGAGGAATATATATTCTGTTATGTCCCGTTGATTAACGGGGATCACTGGAATATCGTTTCCATAATACCCAATCGTATTATCATGCAGCAGGCAAACAGTATTATCAGACAGACGATTGCATTGTGTCTGTCCATCCTGCTGCTTCTGGCTGCATTTGGTTATCTGTATCACAGAAATCGGAAAAAGCATCAGAAGGAAATTGAAAAGCTGGCCTTTTATGATAATCTTACCGGCCTATACCGCTACGAGAAATTTCTGCTCGACGGACAACAGCTTCTGGAAAAAAGGGAGCAGCCGGCTGCCGTACTGTATCTGGATATCATGGGCTTTAAGCTGTTGAATGATATGGAGGGCTATGGCTACGGGGATCGTGTGCTGCTGTTTGTTGCGGATATTCTGCGCTCAGTCGCAAAGCAGCAGGATATCTGCTGCCGTATTTCCGGAGATGATTTTATCCTGCTTACCCCCTACAAGCTTAAAGAGGAGGTCATCGAAAAGTGCAGACAGCTTCTTTCACTTTCCGCCGCAGGCATTGACAACAAGCACAACATATCAATCCGGATCGGTATCTGTCTGCAGGAGGATGCCGATGTCGACAGCACCATCAGTACGCTTGTGGACCGAGCCCGTATGGCACAAACAGGGATTCACGATGACTCCACAGCTGCATGGCAGTTTTATAATCAGGAAATGCGTGAAATACTGCTGCGGGATGCTGAGATGGAACAGCATATGGAGCAGGCCCTAAGAGACGGAGAATTTCTGCATGTCATTCAGCCGAAGTATGCATTGGATGGCAGTCAGATTCTGGGAGGTGAAGCACTGCTTCGCTGGCAGCGTAAGGGACACGGCTTTACAAGTCCCGGTGAATTTATACCATTATTTGAACGAAACGGCTTCATTCGAAAGCTGGACACCTATGTGTTTATATCCGTATGTCAGACCATTCAGAATCGTCTTGCGCAAGGAAAGCCAGTCGTTCCTATCTCTGTTAATGTATCCCGTATCCATTTATATCAGGAGGATTTCGCGGATACCTATATTGCTATCAAGGATCAATATCACATTCCGGATGGCATCATAGAGCTGGAGCTTACAGAGAACATCCTGTTAAAGAATATGAGAGAGATATTCGCCATTCTGGAGAAGCTTCGCTCTCACGGCTTCTGTTGCTCCATCGACGATTTCGGTTCTGGCTATTCCTCTTTGAATGCGTTAAAGGACCTTCCGGTAGATGTAGTAAAGCTTGACAGAGTATTCTTTGACCAAAGCAGTCATGTGGAGCGCAATAAAACAATTTTGAAAAGTATGATCAGTATGGCCAAGGAACTGGACATGAAGGTTGTTGCGGAAGGCATTGAATGCACGCAGCAGCTGGATATGCTGCAGGATACCGGCTGCGATATGGTACAGGGTTTCATCTATGCAAGACCATGCAGTGAGGATGACTTCTATCATCGTCTGGAAGAAGACTAAAGTTCTGCCTGCAAGGCATCCGTCATGTTGAAAATAAAACAAAAACAAAAAGAGATTTCTATCAAATGGAACAGCTGTAAACTGATTGCTGATCTCCGCAGATCAGATGCACGGAAAACCATTGATTTGAAGTCTCTTTTTTTATGTGTGAAAGCCTTGTAGGAAATATACCTGTTCCATAAGCAGCCACGAAAACGTCCGTATCCAAACGTGATCCCTTATGATTTATCTGTAATTCTGCATAGTGCTGCAGCTTCACAGTTGAATGTAGCAGGTTACAGCTCTTCACCCCTGCCGTACGGTGATGTCCTTCCAAATGAAAGCCTGCATTCCCTTTTCCTATAGTTCAACCTGCCCTACCTCACGACAAGTATGAAACTGCTGCAGCCATGTGGTAAACGCTGCTGCCGGAAGTGGACGGGCGTAATAATAGCCCTGTACCATGTCACAGGTTGTCGTGCGCAAAAACGCCAGCTGTTCCTTTGTTTCAATCCCCTCTGCAACGACCTGAATATGCAATCGATGTGCCAGCTCAATCAGACAGTGCAGGATGTCCTGTGTCTTTTTTTGTTCTATGTCCTCGAAAAAGACACGATCCAGCTTGATTGCATCTACATCAAAGCTTTTCAATAATCCTAAAGAAGAAAATCCGGAGCCAAAATCATCCAGTGAACAACGAAAGCCCAGCTGATGCATCTCATGCACTGCCTGCTTTACCAAAGCAATCTGTTCCTCATTGAAAAAGATAGACTCAGTCAGCTCCAGCTCAATCTGTCCGTCCGCTATGCCATAGCGTTCTTTGATTTCTGCATATTCAGCAAGGAATGCAGGATTTTGAAAATGCCGACGGGATACATTGATGGAAATCATCTGCTGTTCTTTATTCGCTGCGTTGCATGCGTGCAAATATCTGCATACCTCCTCAAACATGTAACGATCCAATTCCAGAATATTTCCGTTTTTCTCAAAGACAGGGATAAACGATGATGGATAGATGGTTCCCATGCGGGGATGCTGCCAGCGAACGAGTGCCTCTGCATGCCTGCATCGGTTTGTTTTCAGCGTAACCTTAGGCTGCAAATACAGCTGAAATTCATGCTGGCGCAAGGAGCTTTCAAACAGGCTGCTCAGCAATTCCTCATACTGCATAGCCTCCAGTAAGGCAGAGCTATAGAATACGCAGCCCTTTCCGCTTACATACTGACGAAGTGCAAGCTTTGCACGATCCAGCAATACGGCAACATCCCGTTGTGTGCCGTCAATGAGACAGGCCCCCTGACGCAAGCGGATGATTGGCTGCCGATGGGCTGTCTGTATGGTCAGCGTCTTCTGCATTTCATCGATCCGATTCTGAAGCTGCTTCTCATCCCGTGTGCGAAGGAAGAGAAAGAAAGAGTCGCCCTCTCCTCTTGCCAGAAATTCCCCGCTTCCAAGATGCTGGTGCAATACCTTATATACCAGACGCAGCACCGCATCCCCCTGCTGCATTCCATAGCGGTGATTGATTCGCTGGAAATGATCGATATTCAACAGTACCAGAGTAGCCGCAATGGCCGGCTTCTTATCCAGCAGCCGCTTTACTCTATTCTGAAAGTGAACCAGCTTCATTCCCTTTGTTAACGGATCATGCAGGAATTTGCCATGCCAGCTTGCGCGATTCGCCAGATACGCTCCCGCCAGAAATGCCAGAATAAGCAGCAGGAGTATGAGCAGCAGGGCAAAAGCACACTGCAGATCATCCGGTATGATTTCCATGTGACGCATAGCGTAGCCTCCCTCATTCATTTCAGCAAAATTTTATCATGCCCCTTCAAAAAGACAACGAGAAATTTGTGTACATATACATATAGTATGACCAAAAAAACCATGTTAAAATAAGAATGAGGTGTCATATATGCAAAGAAAGGAAACCCTTTTTGAATATTTGTATCACAGTCTGCGGGAGGAAATCATCAGTGGAAGAATGCCCTTCGGCTCCACACTGCCCTCCATCATGCGCCTATGTGAACTGTATCATGTTGGAATTCGCACCGTGCGGGATGTATTGAAGCGACTGAAGCAGGAGGGCTACATAAAAACTGAAGAACGAAAGCCAATGCTTGTCATATATCGGCAGGATCAAAGGGAACAGAAATCTGCAGCCGTTACTTATATCGTGAAGTACCAGCATTCCTTACGGGATGTTTATGCCACAATGACGCTGATCATGCCGCGTATTCTTTCCTTCGCTGTTCAGGTATGCAGTGATTATACGCTGCACCAGATGGAAGAAACGGTAAAGGAGGCAGCAGTGAAAAATACAGACATACGCTGGAAAACCAACCTGAAGTTCTTCTATGCACTGCTGGATCAGACACACAATATGTTTTTTCGGGATTTGTTTTCCAGCCTTGAGCTGTACGCAAGACCGATCTTCTTCTTTCAGGAAAAGCAGGTTTCAAGTCTTTTCCGGGAAAGCTTCCAATTTCAGAATATTTTATGGGTACAGGAAGCCATGTACAGCCGACAGCTTACAGAGAGCATGGACAGACTTACACAGCTGTATACAGCTATACAAAAAACAGTCGAGCTGCAGATACAGCGGCTGTGTGACCAGTATCCGCAAATCGAACAGTCAAAAAAGCCCTTCCTATGGCATTCCGATCGCGGACGTGACCATCTGCATGTCCAGATCACACGCGATTTGGTTGACAAAATCGGTACCGGAAGCCTTCCGGTAGGAACACGGCTTCCATCAGAGGCAAGACTCGCTGCACAATACAAGGTAAGCGTAGCAACGATTCGCAAGGCTCTCGCCTCACTGAATGAGCTGGGCTATGCAAGAACACAGAATGTCAAAGGAACAACCGTCCGCATGCAGGATGAGGATACTGCCGCAAAATGCATGCAGGTAAAGGTTTATCGCAAGGATACCCTGCGCTATCTCAGTGGTCTGCAGCTTATGATTCTCCTTATAAAGCCGGCAGCCCGCGCAGCGTTCCCTTTTATTACGCCACAGGCTTTGTCTAAGCTGCAGTATGATATACAGCACGAAGACCGGATTCCATTGGATTGTCTGACGGCGCTCATTCTACAATATGTACCGCTGGAAACCCTGCGTACCCTTTTGACAGAGCTTGGCCGGATACTGTGCTGGGGGTATTATTATTCCTTTTATCCCAAAAAGCAGCATGGCTCTACCGTATTAAACCGCAAAAGCATGGAGGCTGTGCACTATCTGCAGGCAGGAAATCAGGAGGCATTTTCCCGTCAGCTGTGCTTATGCTATGCTCATATTCTGGATGTTGTACGCTCAAATATGATCGATTTACAGCTCTTTGAGGCATCCTATATGAAAACGCCAAAGGAGGTCTTCTTATAGAAAACAGCTGACTATGAGCCGTCAGCCGTTTTTAGTATCCGTGAATTTCAAACACTGTGTATTCTCTGTCAAAATGGTAACCGAGCTTCTCTGCCAGATGTACAGAATCCATATTGTGAGCATCCCAGCTTGGATACCAGCCACGCTGCAGACATTCCAGTATCAGCTTTGCGCAGGCTGCCGCTGCCAGCCCCTGTCTTCTGTATTCCTTTTTTGTGTCTACCTGAATTTCAATTCCCTCACGATAAGAGCTGTAGGAGGAGGCACCGGCAACCGGAAGCTTATCCTTCAGGACCGCAACCCCAAGACCTGTTGTGCGGTATGTCTCGTAATCCTTGTATAACGATGTCCATTCCTTGCACCAAGGCTGCTGCCGCGACCAGTTGAAAATTGTCTCATCAATCAGCTGCAGCTCATATTCTGGGCTGAGCGTCTCCACGATATGCTGAAGGTATTGCTGAGAGAAGCTGTCTGTCTCCTTTTTTATGGCATATCGCGTAACCTTCTTGGCGCGTTCCCCATACTGTGCCTGAATGGCAGCTTTTAAGGAGGGCGTGTCTGCACGCATAATGATAAAGGGAATGGTATAGGTGTCCGGCTTATATGCAATCAGCTCAGCATTGACCTCTCCTGCGAAAAAGCAGAAGACCCCCAATACCGCCATAGCTGCTTTCGGATTTTCAGGATCATCTGCGTACATATCCCCCATCACGTTTTGCAGACAGGAAAGAATCATCGTATCCTGTACAGGCGCAAAAAGAGCCTGTGCCCGTTCGGGATGCTTCAATTTATATATCATAACAGCGTTCCTCCGGATCGATACAGCAAAGCACTTCCTGCTGTGAAAGCTGCCGCAGGATTTCATCTACAAGAAAGCAGCAGAGGACGCTTTGCTCGGCACGCAGAATCGGACTTTCCAGCAGACCGGCTTTTAGACATGCATGAATATGTGCTGCTTCATATTCCATTTCATATACACAAGGGTGCTGTATTCTTTGCTCTACACCGTCTACTACGAGAATGTATTCCCGTGCCTTCCAGTAATTCGGAATGCGGATATAGCCCTGATCG
This sequence comes from Clostridium sp. DFI.1.208, assembly GCF_024463855.1. NCBI lineage: Bacteria > Bacillati > Bacillota > Clostridia > Eubacteriales > Clostridiaceae > Clostridium > Clostridium sp. DFI.1.208. The sequence goes on from NZ_JANGCA010000031.1 coordinate 53,762, forward strand.
AAATAAAACAGTGCTTGCTGCAAGGTTTCCCCGTTCATGGAAATCCTGCTGTTGACAAGGATATCATCGAACAGAAAATTCATGCTTACCCTGTCAACTGCCCCTTTCGCTTCTCTGGTTCCCATGGCAGAAGCATGAATTCTATGCGGCTGTAGCAAATACTGCAAATATTCAATCGTATAGCTGGCACTGCCATACACCACACCACCCTGCAAAGGGTCGTGCATCCATGCGGCGCTCGGATTGGGAAAGCTTGCACTCATCGCAACCTGATGCAGCTTCCCCAGTGTCTGCTTCTGCAGGATATCACGGATATCCTGTGTGACAGGAAGAAACAGGCTTTTTTGTGCCTCCATCAAAAACAGCTGCTTCTGCTTTGCTAAGGCAAACAGCTCCTTTGCTTCCTCACAGGACAAAGCGATTGGCTTTTCGCATACCACATGCTTGCCATGATGAAGGGCTGCTTTGATTTCTTTTCCATGATTTGCATTATTTACCGCAATATAAACAATATCCACATCCGGATCCGTATATACCTGTTCATATGCTCCATAAGCCTTACGCACCCCATACGCCACTGCCTTTGCCTGTGCCTTTTCCAGAGAACGCGAAGCAATGGCTTCTATCGTATCTCCGGCTTCGATAACAGCATGAAGAAACCGATCTGTTATTGCAGCTACCGCTATAATTCCATAATGCAGCACCATATCATCAACCTCTTTTCGCAAACGATTAAACAGCAAGCATTCAACGTCTTTCTTATGTCCATCTTATCCTTTTCCTTCTCTTATGTCAACACGCTTTCCCTTCGATAGCTTCGGCAATATGTACCCCATTTTGAGAAGCATAACAGATTCAGGCATAGCAATTTATCCCTAGAATTCTTTTTGTTCATGATTCGCCTTATAAAGTGATTGCCGGACCTGGAAGACGTTTGTATAAAGAAGCTTGAACGATACAGTGTGTCCTAATAGGGACAACACATTTTCAGGGTTCTTCCTTGATTATGATGCATGGGGAAGCTGAAAAAATGAAGAAAGCTATACAGCATCTGAAGTGAAATTGCACCCTCTTTTCAACTTTCCATAACGGATACCCTAATGTAGTTATTTCAAGCAATCCGCTTATTTATGAAGCAAGGCTGAAAAAAAACACGTTTCCTTTACATAAAATATAATATTTGTGGAAAGCCTTTTCATTTTCTGATATTTCATTCAAAAATATAGCTTTTTCAGCTGTTTTTGAATTGCTTTTTTTAGAAAACACGGTATACTAATAGTGTAATCCTCAGATTACATTACCTCACAAGTTCTGTATACCGACAAAAATCGTGAGGGAAGGGCTGGACATGAACAGCCCAATGGCATCAACCTAAGGAAATGTGGTTGATGCCATTTTTAAATATTGTGTCTTAACTACAAAATAACTGAAGGAATCATATTTTTTGGTACACAAAAACTCATTGATTATGCGTTAGAATTTTT
>NZ_JANGCA010000310.1:0-255 GCF_024463855.1 Clostridium sp. DFI.1.208
GCATGGAGCGGCTATTACTTCAGTGGGATCACGAGTAAGGCGCAGACATGGGACTTCACAGAGAACAAGTTCATCGATGAAGCCTATAAATTCAAATTCATCATAGAGGTAGCGAAGGAAGACGCTATGATCAGTGGAAAGCGCATCTACGAAGTAAAGGGGAAGGAGGAAACGAAATGAGCGAAGAGCAAACAGCAGGTAAGAGCAGGAAGAAGATCATCTCTGTCCTCCTCCTCTTGCTCGTCATCGCCGGGA
>NZ_JANGCA010000311.1:0-255 GCF_024463855.1 Clostridium sp. DFI.1.208
AAAACTGAATAACAGAAGACATATGAAGGTCTATAACGAAAGTTGTAAACAACATAGATATTCACGAGTAGAAAGTTAAACAAAACAGAAAACTCAAGCAAAAACCTAAGCAAAGAAACGAACGCTTAAAACTTAACGTGATTAAGTGAATAAGGGCGTACGGTGGATGCCTAGGCACTTGGAACTGAAGAAGGACGCAACAAACGGCGAAACGCGACGGGGAGTGGTACGTACACAAAGATCCGTCGATATCCG
>NZ_JANGCA010000312.1:0-255 GCF_024463855.1 Clostridium sp. DFI.1.208
AGAGACTTAGTGGCGAACGGGTGAGTAACACGTAGGTAACCTGCCCATGTGTCTGGGATAACTGCTGGAAACGGTAGCTAAAACCGGATAGGTATACGGAGCGCATGCTCTGTATATTAAAGCGCCCCTCAAGGCGTGAACATGGATGGACCTGCGGCGCATTAGCTAGTTGGTGAGGTAACGGCCCACCAAGGCGATGATGCGTAGCCGGCCTGAGAGGGTAAACGGCCACATTGGGACTGAGACACGGCCCAA
>NZ_JANGCA010000313.1:0-255 GCF_024463855.1 Clostridium sp. DFI.1.208
CCAAGGATACGGATACACCGAAGAAGGAAGACCCGATAGCTCCGGAGAAGGACAAGACACCGGGAGATAAGGATAAAGAGACCACCTCCAAGAAAGAGAATGAGATAGGGAAAGGCAAGGAAAACGGTGGGAAGAATGCTTCACTGATGAGTCTGCGACCGAATATCGCAGATGCGAATCAGGAGGTCTATGGGATCCGCAGGGACGGCACCGGAGCAAAGGGCGTCGTGTATTATCGCTGGGAGGAGAAGCAGG
>NZ_JANGCA010000314.1:0-255 GCF_024463855.1 Clostridium sp. DFI.1.208
TGTCAGGTGCAGCACTCATCTTCGTGTCTCATAAACGCAGAAAAACGAAGAAATCAGAACAGTAGTCTGCCTTTTCTCAAGGGAGATGCAGATACCTGCATTTCCCTCTTTCATTTGAAGAAGAGGTGCATCATCATGGAGCGATCCTTATCGATATGAAGGTCAGAAGGAGTATTGAAATGGTCGAAGACATACTTGACGGCTTTTACAAAAAAGCTCCGGGAATCCTTCCTACTAGCTATTTCCTATCAGAAT
>NZ_JANGCA010000315.1:0-255 GCF_024463855.1 Clostridium sp. DFI.1.208
AGATCTATCTGAAGCAGGATGAGAAGGATGGCGAGAAGATCTATGAGAGCGGTGCGATCCGTCCCGGCAACAAGATCGAAACGGCGCAGCTGGATGTGGCATTGAAGAAGGGCACCTATCCAGTGACCGCTTATTTTGAGGCCTATGATATGAAGACGAAGGAATTCGTCGGCAAGGCGGCAAGTACGCTGTCCATCACGATAAAGGAATAGAGGAAAGAGGACCTATGGAAGAACGAAAAAAGGACGAAGGAAA
>NZ_JANGCA010000316.1:0-255 GCF_024463855.1 Clostridium sp. DFI.1.208
TTATTCTTGAAAGTTAGTGCAACAAAGACAAAAGTGGTCCGACCAACAAAAGGACAATTCTTGGGATTTACATTTTATAAGAATAGCCAAGAATGGAAATGTGCACCTACAAAAGATAGAAAGAAACACTTGTATACCAAGATACAAAAGTATCTTAAAAGAAAACAAGCAGTTTCAAGACCATTAGCTATAACATTTACAAAAGTAAACCAAATAGTAAGAGGATGGATAAACTATTTTAAGATAGGGAGCATT
>NZ_JANGCA010000317.1:0-255 GCF_024463855.1 Clostridium sp. DFI.1.208
GGAAGGAGAAAAGGAATGGAAGAGATGAAGGAAGCATCAAAAGAAGAGAAGAAGGAAGGAAAACAGGGGAACGGGAAAAAGAAATGGCTCATCCTCATACTGCTGCTGATATTGCTGGGAAGCTTTGTCGCATGGAAGCTGTTCGATACCGGAGACGGTCTTGCCATGGACCCCGACCAGAGTGAGGGCACCCTGGATGGACTGAGTGAGGCTGAGATACAGAAGCTGCTGGATGACAAGGTGGCGGAGGGACAG
>NZ_JANGCA010000318.1:0-255 GCF_024463855.1 Clostridium sp. DFI.1.208
ATGCAGGACAAAGTGTGGAAATCGTTACAAAGAAACAAACGGTCAAGGAACGTGTCAAGGCTCAGGCATTCTCCATTATCAAGATATCAGACAATGGTGCCGGTGAAGCTGATAAGCTGGCCGGTGTTGAATTTACCGTTAAATCCAAAAAGGATATAGATGCATACGGAAGTTGGGAAAAAGCTCCTATTGCTAAAAATGCAAAGGGACAGACAGCAAAAGTCCTTGTGACTGATAAAAATGGACAGGCGGTAT
>NZ_JANGCA010000319.1:0-255 GCF_024463855.1 Clostridium sp. DFI.1.208
TGACCACCATGACCAGGATCACGAGCTTCTCCAGCCTTCCCATCGGTATCTTTTTCTTCATTCCCTTACACTCCTTCCATCTCACTGTCCTTCAATACTGCATAGATGATGACCTCTCCTGCGAGCAATCCCCATTTTCCCCACTGGACCATATGCAGGATACTGCCTTGATATCGCTGCGGTACACACACATACAGACCGCTCTGGATCAGGATGAGCAGGAAGAAGATCCCTGCCATGATGAGCATGCACAGT
>NZ_JANGCA010000032.1:0-53676 GCF_024463855.1 Clostridium sp. DFI.1.208
GTCATCAAAAAATTCAATATATCCTTCAAAATATACAAAAAAAGACAATTTCATTTCGAAAATTGCCTATATACAATAAAAAGCCTATGTCCTTACGAAAAGGTATAGGCTTTTGTCAACAATCTGACATATACTCTGTATATGCTTATATGATTCCTATCCGATATAGAAAGCGAATCTCCTGCCTTACCTCAAAATATAAAGCCGCCTGCTCCCTCTGCTTTCCCTTTACAGACGGCTGTCTTTTCATGCCAGGTGATTTCCATCCCTCTTTCTATAAGCGCCGCGCATAGCTGATTACGCACACCCCCGCAGGTCTGTGCCAGATCCTTTTAGAAAAAAGTCCGAATCCCTTCGAACTTTCTCATGATAGATCCAAGCTGTCTGAAAGCCTGCACTTTTTATTTCTGTAATTCCTTCTTCACCAGTGCAACGACTTCATCCAGAGCTACATCGCTGTTTTCAGCAGCTGTTCTCGCACGGAATTCCACATTGCCGTCCTTGATTCCTCTGCCGACGGTGATGCGGTATGGGATTCCGATCAGCTCCATATCCTTGAACTTCACCCCCGGACGCTCCTTGCGATCATCCAGTAAAACGTCGATGCCTTCGTTTTTCAATGCTTCATACAGCTCCTTACCGATGCGCATCTGCTCATCATCCTTACTGGACACAACAACCACAGCGACTGTAAACGGCGCCACACTTGCCGGCCAGATAATACCGGATGCATCGTTGTGCTGTTCCACGATTGCCGCCATACAGCGTTCCAGACCAAAGCCATAGCAGCCCATTTCCACAGGATGAAGCTTATTGTTGACATCCTGATATTCCAGACCAAGCGCCTTTGCATATTTGGTACCCAGCTTGAAGGTGTTGCCAACCTCGATTCCCTTGCAGAATTTCAATGGCTTGCCGCAAACCGGACAGATATCTCCTTCATGAACCTGTGCGATATCCGCTACCATTTCTACAGTGAAATCCTTCAGATTCACATTCTTGATATGATGATCGGATTTGTTTGCACCGACGATAAAGTTTTTCATATTTGCCACTTCTCGATCCATGATGATGGGACATTCCAGACCAACCGGACCGGCAAAGCCAACCCTTGCATGGGTGACGCGCTCCACCTCATCGAAGGATGCAAGCTCCATTTCATTTGCCTGTAACAGCTTCAGCACCTTTGTTTCATTCAGCTCACGATCTCCCTTTAACAGGAATGCCATCGTCTTACCATCTACCGAATAAATCAGTGTTTTCACAAAATCACTGACAGCTTTGTGGAAGAAGGCCGCAACATCCTCGATTGTTTTCGCATCCGGTGTTTCCACGATTTCCATCGCCAGCTCTGCGGCATCTGAGGGCTTGCTGGTATCGATAACCTCTGTGATTTCCAGATTGCTGGAGAAGTCACAGCCCTCACAGGTCACCACGACATCCTCACCGATTTCGGTGATTGCCTGAAATTCCTCAGACAGAGAACCACCCATAGCCCCGGTATCTGCTTTCACAATCTTATACTTCAAATCGCAGCGATCCATAATATTTTTATAGGCATTAAACATTTTCATATACGATTCCTGCAGACCTGCTTCATCGATATCAAAGGAATAGGCATCCTTCATGATAAATTCCCGTACACGAATCAGACCATAGCGCGGTCTTGTCTCATCACGGAATTTTGTCTGAATCTGATACAGGTTGTAAGGAAAATCCTTATAGGAGCTTCCCTTCATCATCGCCGCCATCGTGAACAGCTCTTCATGCGTCGGTCCCAGCACATAGTTTTTCTGGTAGCGGTCCTTCAATGCAAACATATTGGAGCCAAAGGCCTCACGACGTCCGCTTTTCTCATAGATTTCTTCCGGAATCATGGCAGGCATCAGCAGCTCCTGTGCACCTGCGGCATCCATTTCCTCACGTACGATTTCCTCAATCTTTTTCAATACGCGCTTCCCCATCGGCATAATCATATAGATTCCGCTGCTGCTCTTTTTGATCATTCCGGCACGCACCAGCAGATTTCCGCTTGTACTGTCTTCATCCTTCACGTTTTCACGCAATGTATAAAAATACGAATTACTCAGTTTCATAATCTTCTCTCCTCTTAGTATCCTTCCTAAACTCTGCGATATCCTGCATTTCCTTTATACGGTAATCCTCTGCACACATGCGCCCTTTAATATATGCCGGAGCGATCCCTTGTCACGACCTTGCGGATCATGGCATCCTTTTCCAGACGCAGAGGAACGTGTGTTCTGATTTTCTGCATCGGTGTTCTGGCAACCTCCAAAAGATTTCCATCCATATCATAAAGCTCCTGCAATTCAAAACGCGTGGTAGAAAGATTCGGTCCGAAGACCTCCGCAGGGATATGGGCGCGGAAGTTGTTGCGCACCTCCAGCGTAGCCATACCGCTTGCTTCCTCATAGTCCAAAACATAGGCGATAAATTCCTGTGTGACACCGGCTCCATTGACACCGTACAGGTGTGCGTGATATGTCGGCATCCCCTCATAAAAGCCGCACCCGGTGGGTCGGTTTTCCGCCTTTGCCAATTCATTATAATACCATTCCATACGTTTGTCACTCAGTCTTCCGCCTTCCGCATAGATTTCATCAATCAGCATGCGATAGGTTTTGATCAGAGTAGCGATGTAATACGCACTCTTCATGCGCCCTTCAATTTTCAAGCTGGCAATCCCGGCTTCTATCAAATCCGGAATATATTTCGCAGCCATCAAATCCTTGCTGGACATGGAGAATAAGTCCTGTTCATCATGCAGTGGACGATTCCCCTCATACAGACGATACTTCCAGCGGCAGCTCTGTGCACAGCCTCCGCGGTTGGCATCCCGGCCTGTCATGTTGTTACTGAGTACACAGCGTCCCGAATAGGAAATACACATACCGCCATGGATGAATACCTCCAGTGGAACCTTCGTCTGTGCAGCACTTGCTTTGATTTCCTCTAACGTAACCTCACGTCCCAGCACAACACGATCCATGCCCTTTTCCTTCCAGTAATTTGCTGCACTGGAATTGGTGGAGGAATGCTGGGTGCTCACATGAACCTCCAGCTTCGGCGCCCATTTTTTGGCACACATCATAATACCCGGAGACGCTGCGATAATCGCCGTTACACCGATTCGCTCCAGCTCCATCAGATATTCCTTTAATCCGTGTAAATCCTCTTCATGGGGAAGCATATTCACGGTCACATGCACATGGGCACCATGCTCCCTCGCAAAAGCAACACCCTGTGCGATTTCCTCTAAGCCAAAATTGCTGGCACGGGAGCGCAGAGAAAACTGTTTTCCTCCCAGATAAACAGCATCCGCACCATACAAGACTGCGATTTTCAGACGCTCCAGATCACCTGCCGGAGCGAGTAATTCTATCTTCTTCAAGCTCTCACCTACTTTACCTTGCTTGTTTTCGTATAATAGAAGCCATGACTTACATGATCCGCTTCATATTTCTTTTCATATTCCTGATATGTCTGACGGGCATTTCGCTTTCCCTCCAGCACTTCCTGATACAGGCGAAGTGCTTCGCATACATAGTCGATATCATGAAAGATACCGTCAATGCGAAAATGCCGTATCCCTGCTTCATACAGCTCCTGAATTTCTTCAAAGGAAGCCAGTGTAAATCCGGTAAACACATGCGTACCAAGCGCATCCTCAACAATCGGCATATGATCATCCCGTGTTTCTTCCATCAAATACAGCTGATGATTGTCCTGAACCGGCTCCTTTTTTCCCAGAAAATCCATATAGGCAGTCAACAGCTTTCGTTTGGAATGCATCATATTCAATCTGCCGTGAAGGATCACCTCACACTCTCCCTGCACATCCCGTGCAATCCCGCACATTTCCTGCAGGGTGATTTCCTTGGAAATCGTCGCCATGCGAATGCCTTCCTCCAGATAATACTGCATATCCATGGCATTGGTTATCAGGGTATCCGGGTTATAGATCAGCCGGTCCTTCATATCCAGACGCTGTGCCTCATAAAGAACACCCTCATCCCCGTAATAGATGCCCTCCACATCCAGCTGCTTCAAAAGCTTCAGAAAATCACGCAGCGCATCCAGCTCTTCCTCCACAAAAATGCGGTTAACCAGAACATACATATGAACCTGACACCGGATACACTCCGCCTTGATATCCGCCAGCTTTTCTATTGGGAAACAGACAGCTCCTCTTGCCGAGAAAAACGGTACTGCGATAAGAACACTCTGCGCACCTGCCGTCTGAAGTTTTTGTATATCACCAAACGCAAATGGTGTTGCGATGAAATCAACCATATCGTCACCTTTCCTTCATGTGTCCTATGTAAAAAGCACACGTAACACTGCTTTTTATTATAATATATTCTGTACAGAAAAGGTAGGGAAAACATATTTTTCAAACAAAAAACCGCTTTCCCATGCAATGCATACAGAAAAGAGAACCGATTTCTCTAGCAAGGAAATCGGTTCCATATAGTAAGTGCTTTCGGCACGTTGAAGCGATCACTTTCTAAAGGAAAATCCTGCATTGCGCAAGCACGCATACAGAAACAGCGCGCAAAACAGCACATCCCCTTTATACAGCGCAAACATGTATGCAGTAAACACGTCACATCTGCTCAATTTTTGTACGTACTTTCTTCCTGAGTTTAAACAGCAGACGCCTCGTGTATTTCTCGTTTTCCACAAGCTGCTCATAGGCGTCCAGCATTCCTGCGGTATACACAAATCCCAGAAGTCCTGCACCCAATCCCAGAAAAACAAACGCATGTAGTTCACTCCATGGAAGGTAACCGCGCACGGTAGCCGCCAACGCAACAATTCCCGCAACAAACAGGATACAGCAGGGAATGGCTACAATACCATATTTTTTCCGCTGTGCCTGATATTCCCTACAAAGCTCTTTTCTGTATTCATAATCAAACAGCAATACCTCCTGCTTCAACACGGCATAAACATCCTGATCATGAAACATACCGACGACAACAGCACAGATTCCAAGGAAGATAAATATCCCCATACCTAACAAGCGCCAGGAGGAGTGCTCTGGAAACATACAATAGGGAATCCCTGCCAGCGCCCAGAACATAAAGCCCAAAGCGATGCATCTGCTTACTCTGCTTTCCTTCATCAGATATCCCTGCGCCATCTCCCTGCTCACATAATAGCCCTTTTCCTCTGTATCCGTTTTCAGCCTATCATCCTTTAATAGATAATCTACAGACACGCCGAATATATTTGACAGCTGCAACAGCTTTTCCGTTTCCGGATAGCCCTGATTATTCTCCCATTTGCTGATTGCCTGTCGGCTTGTTTTCATCTGCTCTGCCAGCGCCTCCTGTGACAGTCCCGTTTCCTTTCGCAGCTTGTACAGCTTTTCTCCTAAATTCATAAACCCGCCTCCTTGTGATTTGTCAGATACATCATAGCAAATCCATCTGTTATCTTCCATAACTTTTCGCATGCACTTGCGCAACGCTGCGTTGCATTCCTGTTACATGCGTCCCCTTGCCTATAGAAAAAGCCTTGCCAATAGAAAACGACAGGGCTTTTCACGACCGCGATGAGCATATGCCTGAAAGTGAAATATTTATTTCCTTTTGTTTCTAAATCTCAAGTAGCAATATCAAGTGATACGATATCCCGAAGCAGCAAGTATTCTCATAGCATTTGTAAAATGCTCCTCCTTCATCAGGATATAATCAGTATTATAGGTGGAAATGGCAAAGATGCCTATGCTGTTTTTCGCAAGCAGCGCTGAAATCTCAGACAGGATACCAATCAGTGAAAAATCCAGGATTCCCTGTATACGAAATGCCTTCCAGTGATCCTCACGGGCAACGGTATTCTTCGGCACATCCTCCTGCAAACAGACAAGGGAATTTTCCTCATCTGTTTTCCCGATAAAGCAGTAGGTGCTGTCCCTATTCACCATGGAATAGTCTTCTACCTTACATACAGAAAAGCTCTCCTCCAGTTTCTTTAGCTCCATAACGCCTCCTTATTTTGTCTCTCATTACATCGGCTTCAGATTTTGTTTTAGCCGCTCGATCATCCATGCAAGGCGCCGGCTGCGGCCCGCTTCCGTTTTGGCATCAAAATAAGCACGGGTATATGTTTTTTTCACCGAGGCGGACATATTCTGAAAATTGTTGTATGCCTGCGGATGTTCCTTTAGCAATTCCCCCACTGCTTCGATCTGTTCATCGCTGATTGCAGAGGGATGAGCGGCACGATCCCATTGTCCGTTCTTTTTCGCCTCTTCAATTTTTCTGCGTCCGTACTCTGTCATGGCACCACACCGTTCCAGCTCCTGAACCAGTGCCTTGTTTTTCTGTGACCATTTACTACCGGCTCTTCGCTGTGCAAAATACTTCTTATAGGATGTATCGTCCAGCTTCTTCATAACGCCGTCAATCCAGCCAAAGCAAAGTGCCTCCAGCAAAGCATCCTTTGCGGACAGTGTTTCCACTTCCTTTGTTTTGCCAAATTCCAGCCAGACACCTTCACTGCTTGTGCAGTTTTCTAAGAGCCAGTCTCTGAATGCCTGCCGTGTTTTAAATCGCAATAGCTCACTCATGCATACCCTCCGTTCTAAGCTGCTGTTATCGGATCGCATTACCGAAACAGGGCTTTTTCATAGCCCACTTCCTGCAATGTCAAAGCATCGTCGATGATTTCATGGTAGATGCCTCTTGCCCGGATGAATCCATTTTTTTCATACAGCCGTATTGCCGGGGTATTATCCTCCACCACAAACAACCGTAAAGCATCCGCCTGTCTGGCTTTTGCACACTGCATTGCGGCATTGACTGCCACACTTCCGATTCCCTTTCCCATCGCATTCACCTGCACACCGAGCCGCTCAAGATACAGTGCTTTTTGTCCCGCAAGCTGCCATATAACCTGCTGTGCTCCCTCACTTTGCTCGCATAAGGCGAAGGCAGCCAATAGTTGTGTATCCTCCTGCAGGACATACAGGCGCTCCTGTTTGATATCCGTTGGAAAACAGATGCAGGGATACACGTCATCCCATATACAGATTTGCTGTGCATACATGTGCGCAATGATTGCTTCATACATTTCCTGCAGCTGCGCTAAATCCTGCTGCACTGCTTTTCTTATTCTCATAGAGCGCCTTCCTGTGACGTGCACGCTGTATTTTGCCGCAGTGATCTTACCATGATGTATTCCTCCTCGCTTTCCCTATATACGCGAAAGCCGCAGGCTGTGTACAGCTTAACAGCGTAGTTCTCCTTCTGAACAGCAAGAGAAACCTGTTCATAGCCATGCTCCTGCAACAGCTTTAACATCGCCTGCAACAGCGCCGTGCCAACACCCTTTCCCCGATATTCCTTATACAGGGCGATAGCAAGGGATGGCGTTTCATTATCTATATACCCGTAATCCTCCATGATGCGTGCCCATACAGCGCCTGCAATTACACCTTCTACTTCCGCAAATAGACCGAAGTCTCCTGTTTGCTTTCCAAAGTCCTGAACGTATACCTGCAGCTGGGGATCCGCAAGAATATCTCTGGAAGGGGGCTGCATGCCTGAAGGGACAAATATTGCTTCATACAGAAAATTTGATAACAGGGCGGCGTTGGATGCATCAATTTCCATCATTCGTAAGTTCATATGCTCCTCTTTCTCTGCTATAGACTGCACTTCTGGCTGCTATGGTGCTGCCTGCTTTTTTGCTTTTCGGTTTTATACCGTCCGCATGCAGCAATACCGCTATGCTTATTATAACAAAATCCCGGTTGCCAAAGAAGCCCCATAAGGAAGCAAAGAAAAAAAGTGCCGCAGGATCCTGATGGATCGGGCACCTGCCGGCGTTGGCAATGCGTTTTCTTCTATTGCTTTCCTGCAGCACGCGCTTTGCTTCTTTACTTTCCGTTTTTGTGCAGTGTCGGTTCCTTTTTCTGGAGGTATTTCGTTTCCACCATGGTAATCAGCGATCTGCGGTTTGCGAATATAGCAAACGCTCCGGTGGTAGTAAAAAAGGAATTTTGAATGCTGTAGGCCCCCTGTACCTCCTCCAGTATGATTGCCGCTGCCGCATAGTCCCAGCATTTCACATGGGCAGACAGATACAAATCGCTCAATCCCTGCGCGATATGCACAATGCTCAGGGATGCACAGCCCAGATAGCGGTGGGCGCGGAATTCATCCTGCATGGTGAGCGGATCACAGCCATAGGTTCTTTTTATATAACCCAGAACATGCATACCGGCATCCAGTATACACTCCTTCGTCTCTTTTTTGCGCAGCGGTGCCATCTGTTCTTTGTTTTTCCATGCCCCTTTGCCATGAACACCCAAAAACAGCTCATCCCGCATAACATCGTATACGATGCCGAAGACCGGCTGCTTCTTATGATAATAAGCAAGAGAGATTGCGAAATCCCGATGCTGGCTTACAAAATTTGTCGTTCCGTCAATCGGATCCAGTATCCACAGGTGGTCACCGCTTTCCCTTACACGCTCTTCTCCCAGAACGCTGTGTGTCGGAAATCGCTCTTTCAATGCATGGTGAATCTGTTCCTCCATGCTGCGGTCATATTCGGTTACCAGATCCTGAAAATCTGTTTTATATTCCGGTGTCACCGTGGATACCCTGCGCAGCTGTTCACCACAGGCTCTTACCAGCTCGATTGCAAATTCAATTACATCCTGCTGCATACACTCACATCCTCATCCTTCATAAAGGGATTCACCTGCCCCAGCGCCGGCTCCTCGCCATAGCGCCCATGGGTATCACTGCCCCCTGTCTCTATCAGCTTATACCTTTTTGCGATGGCATGCAAGTCATCCACCTGCTTTTGTCCATGTGAGCTGTGCCAGGTTTCGATGCCGTCCAGTCCGATCTGGACATATTCGGGTATGGATGCTGTGACGCGCGAGGAATAGGGATGCGCCAGAACAGCGATTCCCTGATCCTTGTGAATGGCACGAATAGCCGCTTCTACAGAAACAAAGGCGGCAGGACATACACAGATTCCATTGTTCTTGAACAGCTTTCGGTAGACATCGGAGTATATGGCATCACTGTAGCCGTGCCGCATCATGACGTCCATGATGTGCTGCTTGTAGATGGCAGTTGCCTGCTGGGCCGTGCGCTTTACCTCCTCCATGGTGAGCTGATAGCCATGATCGATCAGCTGCTGCACCTGCCATAAGGAAATGCTGTTTCGCTGGCGCAAAGCGGCTTCACAAAGGGCATCCACATGCGGTGTCGCTTCTCCAAAGCCATAGCCGAGAATATGCACCTGCCGTTTTGCGACATGATCATAGGCACTGATTTCTATCCCCTTGATGAGCGTACAAGGCAGTGTATCGTATGGAATGTGCTGATATGCCGCAAAGGTATCATGATCCGTTATGGAAATCATCTGCATGTGGCTTTCCCCGGCAAGGCTGAGAATCTGCGCCACAGTGAGTGAGGAGTCACTGCAAGCGCTGTGAATGTGCAGATCGACATGATTCATGCCATCATCCCCTTCTGCATATTGTACTCCCGATCGCACAATCCCTCCATGAATTCCAGATCATGAAAGATGCCGAGCATGGTCGTTCCCTCCTGCTTCAGCTGTTCAATCAGATCGCGGACCTTTTGCTTGCTGGAATTATCCAGACTGGCTGTCGGCTCATCCAAAAGCAGCAGACGCGGCTTCTTTACCATGGCGGCAGCGATGTTCAGGCGCAGCTTTTCCCCTCCGGAAAAGGTATTGGGATACATGTCCCAAAGTGCCGGCTCCAGCTCGAAATGCTCCAGCATGTCCTTCGCCCTGTGACGGGCCGTCTCCTCATCCGCTCCCATTTCCAAAACCGCATGTTCAATGATCTGCCGTGCTGTCGTACGCGGCATAATGCGCAGAAACTGGGAAACATAGCCGATTTCCTGCTTGCGTAGATAAATCATTTGTCGCTCACTCGACTGACAGAGGTCTATCAGACCAAATTTTTCACTGTCGTAGAGTATTCTTCCCTTCTGCGGCAGATTCGTTCGATAGATGCCCTTTAGAATCGTTGATTTCCCACTCCCGCTCTTTCCCGTAATGCCGATGAATTCCCCTTTCGCCAGCTTTAGGCTGATTCCCTTGCAGGCATGTATTTCACGCTTGCTGACGTGCATGGTAAAGCTTTTCTCCAAATCCTCAATGACCAGTAAGTCCTGTTTCAACATAAATTCACCCTTTCCTGTATTTGCGGATAAAGCTGTCGATATCTAATGAAAAATCATCGATTCGCCGGCGAAAGACATCATCGTCCCAGTTCCACCAGGCGATATCCAAAAGGGCAGCAATCTGCTCGCGGTTAAAGCGAAAGCGCAGAATCCTTGCAGGAACCCCTGCAACGATTGCATATGGCGGGACATCGTGTGTCACAATCGCTTGGCTGCCTATTACGGCACCATGTCCGATGTTCACACCTGCCTCCAGCAGTGCGCCATGCCCGATCCATACATCATGTCCGATTTCTGTCAGTGTGCTTCTGCGCTGCTCGAAAAATGCTTCATCATCCGTATCCTTTACCCCGTACATCCTGCGCCGGTAGGTGATATGATGGGTTGTTGGTCGCTGCATGGGATGCTGCGTTGCTCCGATGCGGACATTTCTTGCGATATCCACAAAGCTGTGAATGATCGTGTTTTGTATCATCGCATACGGCTCGCAATAGGAATATTTGCCAAAGGAGCTGTTTTCAATGACGCTGTGTGCACCGACTTTATTATATATAGAAAAGCTCACCTGGTTTAGCTCTACATCCTGTTCGATGGTTACTTCTTCGCTTAGCATAGCTACACCCGGTAATGGTTCTGTGCGATGCACATACCGTCCACAAAGACCTCGGTAATCGCCGGCAGCTCATTGGGCAGGGTACGGATAATCAGCAGGTCGGCTTTTTTCCCTTTTTCAATGGAACCGTAGTCCTGATCGATGCCGGTAGCTCGTGCCGGGTGTATGGTCACCTTGTTCACCATGTCCTCCAGACGCTGTCCCTGCTTTGTCATCTGGAATACGGCATGCAGAAGACTCGCCGGATAATAATCACTGCACAAGATATCCGCAGCATCCTGTGCGATAGCATCCGCCGCATTCATATTTCCGGAATGACTGCCGCCCAGCAGAATATTCGGTGCCCCAACAACGGTGTACATACCGCGTTTTTTTGCTTCCCTGGCTACCTCCAGCGTAATCGGAAATTCCGATATGGTTGCCCCGAAATCCTGTACCACCTCCAGCTTTTCAATCGTATCATCATCATGTGAGGCGATGGAGATTCCCTGTGCCTTTGCAAGTGCAGCCGCCTTTCGGATATTCTCTAGTGTCAGCTTGTCGCTGCTCATGCGGCGCGCCACCTCTTCCTCCACCTCCGCCTCACTCATGCTTTTGACATTGCGGATATAGTTTTTGTATACCTCGATATTGCGGTATTGTCCCTGCCCCGGTGTATGATCCATGAAGGATAGGAGGTGAACACGTTTCTGTCGCAGATAGTCCAGCATCAGTCCAAACTGCTTCTGATTGTCGATTTCAAAGCGCATGTGGAAGCGGTGATGAATCAGATGCAGCTGGGTGTGGCTTTTTTCTATGATATCCGCCAGCTGTCTGACAAGCGTTGGACGCCGCATGGGGGAAGCACCGACTCCCTCCCAGATACTGACGGAATGAAACATGGTGGTTATGCCATGGGTACAGCACTCCTTTTCAAATTCATATACAGCCAGCTCCATATCCATGATGCTGCTGGGGCGCGGTGCCGCCATGGCCTCGATATGATCCGAGTGCATATCAATGAAGCCGGGTGTGATATATCCCCCATAGGCGTTGTACACCTCCTCAATGCGCATAGAGGTAAGCTCAGCTTGTGGAACGATATCAGAAATACGCTCCTTTTCAATCAGCAGGGCGTGATCCTTTAAGACGCCATGCTCCTGTACGATGTTTCCATTTATGATTGCAATCATGATGTTCTCCTTATAATAGTGAATATACAAGCTGCTGCGTATAGGGATGCTGTGGGTCCTCCATGACCTGATCGGTCAGTCCCTGCTCAATAATCTTTCCATCCAGCATAACGATCGTTCGATCCGCCAGCATGCGGATCACGCCCAGATCGTGCGACACCACAAGCATCGATACGCCCAGCTCCCGCTGTATCTTTTTAATCAGGTCCAGCACATTTGCCTGTACGGATAGATCCAGCCCTGTTGTGACCTCATCCAGCAGAAGGATAGGCGGATTGTTGCTGAGAGCCTTGGCGATCTGAACACGCTGCTGCATGCCTCCGGAGAATTTTTTCGGCTCCTCCTTCATGCGGTGCACCGGTATTTTCACGGCGTTCAGCAGCTCCGTTCCACGCTCGCTCATCGCCTTTACATTGCGGTTTCCTGCCGCAAGCAGCTTTTCGGCGATGTTGCCCATGCTGGAAAAATTCATTTTCAATCCGAGATAGGGGTTCTGATACACCATACCAAGCACGTGATTGCGAATATAGCGCTGCTGCTGGGCAGTGAGTGCAAAGATATTGGCAGCTCCGTTTTTGTACGTACGTATCGTACAGCTGCCGCCTGTCACCGCCTGATCAAAGTACAGGCACTGCATCATCGTGGACTTGCCACTGCCGCTTTCTCCGACCACACCGAGAATTTCCCCGTCATATACCTCAAAGCTGATATCCCGGCAGGCATATACGGTTCCGCATTTCGGACAATAGTTTCCCTGCAGCTTTGCAGAATGGCTGCGGCAATGCGGACAGCCCTCTCCAAAGCGTTTATTGAGATGCGATACGCGCATCAGCGGCACATCGTTATAGTCCATTATGCTTCCCTTCCTTTCGCATTCAGGCGCTCCAGACACTGGCTGGTATCGTTGCACTGATAGCTGACACTGCCGTTTGCTTCATCGATGATTTCATCCAGATACACATGCGTCGCTTTGCAAAGCCGGCAGCATTTCCCCTGAAAATCCTCTGTCTCAAAGGGATGATCCGCAAAGTCCAGAGATACGACCTCCGTATAGGGAGGAATCGCGTAAATTTTCTTTTCCCGTCCGGCACCCAGAAGAATCAGTGCCTCATTTTTCATCATTTTCGGATTGTCAAAACGCGGGATGGGAGAGGGAGCCGTCACATAGCGGTTGTTTACGAGTACCGGATGATCCGCCCCCATGGTTACGCGTCCGTATTTCATAATCTGTTCAAAGAGCAGCAGCCATGCCCCGGTATATTCCTTTTCGGCGTGCAGCCGTTTGGTCACACGCTCACTTGGTTCATATTCCCGCAGCGGTTCGGGTGTCGGGACCTGCAAAACCAGAAGCTGATCTTTTTTGAGCGGCACCTCCGGTATGCGGTGGCGTGACTGAATGAGGGTTGCTTCATCCGTATGCGTGGTCAGCGCTACTCCTGTGGTAGCCCTGATCAGGTTTTTGATACTGATGGCATTGACGCTTTCATCACTCCCCTGATCGATTACCTTAACGACATCGGATGGTCCGACCAGGGAAAGACTCAGCTGAAGACCGCCAGTTCCCCAGCCTCTGGCAATCGGCAGCTCTCTGGATGCAAAGGGCACCTGATAGCCGGGAATACAAATTGCTTTCAGTGATGCTCTGCGGATTTCCCGCTTACTGCCTTCATCGAAAAAGGCGAAATTATATTTCTTTTTCATCGGCCTGTTCCTTCTTTGTTTTTCTCATACTGTTCAATTTGGATTGGAATGTGACATAGTGGGGAAGCTTTAGGTGCGATATAAAGCCGGTAGCCTCCACTGCGTCGATATGGTACAGCACGAATTCCTCGTCGTTGACCGCAAAGCTTTTATCCTCGCTTTCCAGACATGTATCCAGAATGCTCATGGCGATTGCCTTGGTTTCGTTTTGCCCCATGGTGATTCCATAGCCGACCTTAAATTCCAGCTCCTTTTCCCCATTCGCATTGGTCATGGTAACCGGAATCAGACTCTCTACCTCCGTAACCTTAATTTCTCCGATGTAATAGGCATCCTCATAATGCTCCGGCTGCATGGGATCTGGAACAGTGATCGGCAGCATCCCCACACGAAGCTCCCCTACCGTCGGATGCACAACACCATAGCCGCGCAGGGAAGCATAGCCCAGTGCGGTCACCGCCTGCGTCATTCCTCTGCTCAATATCTGCAGACGCTCGCTTCGCTGTGTGGGAAAGCTGAGCATTTGCTTGGTGGCATCCTTGGGAATGCGGTTGTCGTTTTCCACTGCTGGCAGAAGTCCCTCCCTGCGCAGATAGTCGCTGACTCTGGGAAGGCGCAGGTCTGTTTTCTCTGTACTGCATTCCTCACTCAGAAACTCCTCCACATACTGCTTCAGCTCCTCTTCGCGTTCCTGCAAAAGATCAAAACCAAGCAGGCGGTGCACATAATCATAGCTTGTTCCCAAAAGCTGTCCCTGCGGGATATCCTTAAAGGCTGCGGAGATTCTGCGTTCCACCTCCATATCCTGACTGTCGATGATATGGGAGTAATACTTGCGCGGCAATGTGGAGCGATAGCTTCGCAGCAGAAATACCGCCTCCTCCATACTGCCCTCTCCCTGCTTGATAGCAAGTGCGGCAAGCGCGGGATCGTACAGACTGCCTTCACTCATTACCTGATCCACCAAAAGCCGCATGCCCTGTTCGATCTGCTCAGCACTGGCACCGGCCCCCTTCCTGACCCGTTCATATGTTAATCGGCGCAGACTTTCCTCGATTGCCTGCTCACCGCCCTTTACTGCAACATAAGCCATTGTCTTATCCCCTTTCCACCTGTGTTGTTCTTGGCAGCGCCATACAGTTTGCATCCGCATCGATCAAAAGCATATCGAAGCCCAGAGGAAATTCCTCATTCACAAGGGAGCGGACTTCCACCCAGTCACCGTCTAACAAAGAAGCAATCGTATGTGTGTACAGTATGCCGGGACCGTGTAAGACAAGCTCGCCTCCCTCTTTCAAAGAATCACATTCCACCAGCAGCGTTGCCCCCAGATGCGGATCCTCGAGTGTTCCTATGTTTACCCTTCGCATGGTCTCACACAGCTGGTCCCTGTGCGCTTTCGTCACGATGACATGTGCTGCTGTTTCCAGCGTACAGCTGCGACAGTAGGTCAGCCTTGCGATGCTGTCTGTCAGCTGTTCCTCTCCTACTGCATGAAAGCTGGTATCCGCATCCAGCAGCATGTACAGCAGCACACTGGTAGCGGGGCTGCAATTCAGCGGAACCTCCAGCTTGTCCGCCTCCTGCTTCAGACTCACAATTTCACCGGGATAGGCGAAGGCATGGACTACCTGACGGTAGGCATGCTGTATATCAAATACCATATCAAAGTTCATATCGTTCTCCTTACACGTCCATCGTTTCAAACTTCACACGTGTTTTCAATATGCCTGCCACATGCCGCGCATAGGCAGCATCCTGTCGCTGCTTCTCCTGTGCAAGAGCCTTCTCCAGCTCCTCCACCCCCGGAAGTGCCGCATTGCATGCTGCATCGATCACAGCCAGATCATAGGATTTCTCCAGCTCATTTCCCTGAATCAGCCCGATGCCGATCACCGTCCTGCACTCCACTCTTGTTTCACTGACCAGCACCTCTCCCAGATAAAAGAGGGAATGCTGTGCGCTTTCTCGCATACGAAGCATGGTCAAAGCGTTTTTCGGTTCCTCAATAACATGAAACGGTTCCTGCTGTTCAAAATATTGTGCCCACTGTCTGAGAAATTCTTTGGAACAGTGTACCAGAATACGGGTTCGTTCTTTTCGTATCATAAGCTCCTCCTTGTTACGAATATAGCTTACCTTGTAGCCAAGAGAGGTTTGTTAAGCGCGTGTAAATGTTGTGTATGAAAATGATGAAAAAGGGGATAAAAAAAACATTTTGACCGTGGTATATCGATCAAAATGCCGATTTGTAAGAACAGATGGAGCAGGCAGCTGCTTTTGTGAGGCAGCTTGTACCGCTTTTTTCGATTCATTCCTCCAGCAGATAGCGAAGATAGCGTTCGGGCTGTTCAAGAAATCTTCTTGTCAGCTGGTAATGCTCGGTATCCTTATAAGAAACCTCCTGAATGCCTGCTTCTGAGAATTCCAGAAGCTTTGCATATGGATAGGTCATAAGAATCGGGGAATGTGTGGCTATGATAAATTGAGAGTTTTGTTGTACCAGTCTATGCACCTCTGCAATCAGTGTGAGGATGCGGGAGGGAGACAGGGCCGCTTCCGGCTCATCCAGCAGATACAGTCCGTTGCCGCCAAACCGATTGTGAATCAAAGAGAGAAAGCTCTCCCCATGGGATTGCTCGTGCAAGGATACACCGCCATAGCTGTCGATGATATGCCGGGAACGATCCGGATACCGGTCCAGCTCATCAATGTTGGAGGCGAGGTTGTAAAAGCTCTCAGCACGTAAGAAATAGCCGTCTTTTGGATAATCGCCTCTTCCCAGCTGTATATGCTCATAGAATGCAGAGTGAGAATCCTGCGTCGAAAAGGTGAAATTTCTGGTTCCTCCTTCCGGGTTAAAGCCGTAGGAAACAGCGATTGCTTCCAAAAGAGTGGATTTACCGGTACCGTTTTCTCCTACAAAGAAGGTAACGGGTGCATCAAAGGACAACCGGTCCAGCCTGCTCAGACAGCGAACCGCCGGCAGGTCTGCAAGATAGGAGTCCCCAGCAACCGGTGTTGCGATACGTACATTGGTGATATATCTGTTTTTGATCATATGCGTTCCTCCTGAGAATCCGATGGTTATAATCTGCATATCTTATGGGAATTCTGCATGCATACCTTGCATTTATCATAACATATACCAGACAGAATGTTCGCAGCCTAAGAAAAAAAAGAGCAAACCACCTATTAAACAAAGCACAAGAACAATACAAAATCATTCTATTAAGCCCTAGTTTAACAGACTATGCTGTGTCAGTTTATCAAGAATTCAAATGTGATCTTTTATTCATATTTATACTAAGTATTATATTGAAGACTTGTATGAATAATTCAAAGCGGTATGAATCGAAACCAATAGTACTCTTAGTACTTTTACCATGTACCATAATTCTTTTGCATATCTTGAGGCTTTTTTCAAAGCACAGGAATTACTGAAGGCATACCCTAAAAAAAATATCCAATTCTTTTTTGATGGTTTAGCTAATAAGCATAATCTTCATCTATTAAGGAGATTTTGACACTTACCCATATTTCACATCTTGAGGCAGAGTTTCACATTGATAGGAACTGATTCCAAAAAGAACAGCAAAAATAAATTTGGTATGGTTTTAGTGGTTTATTTTTCCATGTCGGAAACTTTAGAATCTGAAAATATGACAGAAGACCCAGCATAATAAATTAGTTGATATGATAAAAAAAACATACTGATAATACACGGCGGATATAAAAAGTCATATTAAGCAATACGATACAAGCATGTCAAGATAAGTGTATGAGTTTTTACTTATTTTTGAAGGCTAGTATATTAGCTTCTTTTTCTATTAAGCTCTCTATCCACAAAACAACTGTGGATGAAAAGAGCTCATCCACAGCATTAAGATTTATACAATGTCCAATTGTTCATTTTTTGTTACTTCCAAAGCAAATGCATGAGCAATCAAATGAAATAACCGTCTATCGACTCCTGATCTCCATAGCAAATATTCTATAGAATCATGTAACACAATAGTGTTTCCGCTAAAGTTCCTCTCCTTGCGAGGCAATGACTTTTTGATACCATTCAAACGATTTCTTTTTATAGCGAAGATTGCTTCCCTGACCTTTATTATTACGATCAACATAAATCAACCCATATCGTTTATCCATTTCGCCAGTCACTCCTGACACGATATCAATAAATCCCCAAACTAGATAACCCATCAGGTCTACACCATCTATTGTAACCGCGTCACGCGCTGCTGCTATATGCTCCCGCAAATACTCAATTCGGTAGTCATCGTTGATATAAGGTAGCTGCTTCGCATCATCTCTTGCACCGAGTCCATTTTCTACAATAAATAAAGGTAATTCATAGCGATCATAGAATTCATTTAATGCAATACGTAGTCCCATAGGATCAATTGACCAGCCCCATTGTGAGCTTTTAAGATAAGGATTGTTTTTCCCTTTAATATTTTGTATCAGATTTCCTTGTATATCCTCATCCTTTACCATACTGGATACATGTGATGAATAATAACTAAATGCAAGAAATTCGATACATCCCTTTTTTAAAATATTTTTTTCCTCTTCCTTTATATGCAATTGAATATCAAAGCGGTTAAGCTCCTTCCATTTATAAGAAGGATACTCTCCTCTGCACATTACATCGGCAAAAAAGATATTCCTATGTTTATCCTGAATAGATTGAAATACATCCTGAGGATCACAAGTGTAGGGATATGTATGACAATCCGTTACCATACCTCCCATAATAAAATCCGGATTGATTTTTTTAGCAGCACATACAACACTCGCATTTGCTAAAAGTAAATGGTAGGAGGCTGTTTCTTTCTCCTGCAGTGTCATGTTCTCCGCCGCTGCTGAAAACCACTCCACATAATTAATTGCATTGATTTCGTTTATGACAATCCAATACTTGATTTTATCCTTATAGCGGCAAAGAACAGTTTTTGCATATTTCAAAAACAAATCCACAGTTGTTCGATTTATCCATCCTCCATAATGTTCAGCAATATACAAAGGTGTATCTGAATGATGTATTGTAACAACTGGGGTAATATCGTTTTTGAGCAATTCATCAAACAAAGCATCATAATAAGCAAGTCCCTCTTCATTGGGCAATTCCTCAATACCATTAGGATAAATTCTTGTCCAATTAATCGATGTCCGCAGACATTGAATCCCCAGTTCCCTGAACAACTGTATATCCTGTGCATATGTGTGATAAAAATCGATTGCTGTATGACTGGGGTAATGTATATCATTTTCAATTTTATCATGGCGTTTTCGTGGTGTATTTTTATTCCCCGCCTCCGTCACATCGAAGATAGTCAACCCCTTACCACCAACATCATATGCTCCTTCAGACTGACTTGCACTGATGGCACCTCCCCATAAAAATCCATTTGGAAATCTAGACATGACGCTTTCCTCCATTTAATATATATGTAAGTATAAATGTAACAAAGAAAGAAATCATGACTGCAATGATTATCATAATAAGATTATTGAAGTTGCCATCTGAACCGATAAAGAGGGGCAGCGAAGGAAGACCTCCCACAAACCCATAAGCTTTTACTGACATGATACCTGCAAACAGCGCACCGCAGAAGCCTCCAACACATACAGAGAATAATGTTTTCTTATTACGAAGCGTAATTCCGAATAAAGCAGGCTCCGTTACACCGCAAACTGCACTTACTGCAATCGCTGCAGCATCTGCTTTTCTCTCCTTGGTTTTTTCTAGGAAAGCAGTTGCGGTTGCTGCCCCTCCTTCCGCAAGATTTCCTATAAATCCAGCAACCATCATAAGAGGATCAAAGCCTACGGTAGCAAAGGAAGTCATAACGAGCGGCATCAAGCTGTAATGCATCCCGGTAAATACCATTACAGGATAAAGAATGGCGATAATGGCAGGAGCTACCCACCCGGCTGTAGTTGATATCATGGATATGATTTCACTCAAGAAATTACCCAGTATAGAGCCAATAGGTCCTAAGAATAATAAAGTTCCAAGAACACCGGTTAGTAGAGTAACCATTGGAATGACTAAACCTTTTAAAATATCCGGTATAATGCGAATAAGGCCTTTTTCCACAAAGGACATCAATACTACGCCAAGAATCACAGGGAAAACGGTGGAATTATATGTAACTGTGGTAATAGATAGGCCGAATACAGACAAGCCTTCCACACCGTTAATCTCTGAATAACACAGTATAGCTCCCAACCCCATTCCTATAAATGGGTTCATATGCATTTTTGATGCAGAAGCATATCCTGCAAATATAGGCAAAAAATAAAATATTGCTGACTGAATTGCAGAAAATATAATATAGGTTGGATCCTCAGCCGATACCAGATGAAAAGAGGTCAATACAGCAAGTATTGCTGATATCATACCTGCGGCTATCAAAACGGGGATAAACATAACAAATGTACCTGATAAAACATCAAATACACAGTTCACAATGGCTTTTACTCCTGTTTTCTTTTGCTCCGGAATTGCTTCTGAAGCGGTTTCAACCAAAGTTAATAGCTTTATAAATTCATCATAAACATGAGATACACTGTTTCCAATAATTAACTGATATTGTCCACCTTTATCAGAAATTCCCATAACTCCATCGATATCCACGGCCTTTTTACGGTCAATAAGTTTTTGATCAATTAGATTCAGCCTTAGTCTGGTTGCGCAGTGTGTAACATTTGAAATATTCTTACTTCCTCCAACTGCTGCAAGTATTTCTACTGCCATTAATTCATAATTCATTTAAAAGTCCTCCTTCAGAATTTTTCACTATCCATAAGAGGTCTGGCCAGCCGGACTGTCACCATCCAATACGTTTATAACTCACCTCTTTTCATACTGCCTTTCCTATGAAGTCAGTTTTACTATATGTATTAGAAGATATAACTTCTCATCACTGCTGACATCGCAAATATAGCGAGTTCTGATAAGCCTTAGAACATCTTCTACACATGTATATTGTTTCTGATACTTTTGTTTCATCACCTCAAGAATGTCATTATTTCCGGGTTGCTCCTCTTTCATTTGTTTTTGAAAGCAGCGTTCTAGAAAATAACGCAGATGAAGAATGAAACGGTGATATAACAGATTATCCTGTAAGGTCTCCGGAAGATGAAAGCGCCTTGCAAGCATCTCATATATTTCAAAAATCAAATCTGTCACTTGATAGATATCATGGATTTCCATATTCATTTCTGCATTTACAATATGTAATGTAATAAAACTTGCTTCTTCCTCCTGTATATGCAGATCCAATTTACTCTTTATAATATCCACGGCTTTTAAAGCAGCCTGATATTCTTCAGGATATAAACGTTTTACATCCCACAAAACCAAATTGTCAAAACCAATTCCAATACTTAATCTTTCTGCAAGATTCGATAAATGATCCGTTAATGTGATATAAATAATATCATTCATAGAGTGTGAAAGTTCTTTTTTCAGCATATCAATAATGCACTCGCTTGTTTCGATAAAGTCAGTCGGAATCACCCTCAATATTTCATTATATCTTCTTTGTATTTCCTGGTTTTCTAATACAAAGCGCTGTTCAATTTTGTTATCCTCTACATAATCTCCAGCTGATTTACGATATGCAATCCCTTTCCCTTTTAATATTACTTCATTTCCGTTTTCATCCAATACACATACAGCATTATTATTCAAAACTCGTTTTATAATTTTCATAGCGTCTACTCCTGTACTGTCAGTAAATCATCCCCCGCTTCCACCATAGAACCATATAGAACCCCAATTTTGATTTCTTGAATATTGCTTGTAATAATCATCATCGTATCGATATCATAACCACCTGCTTTGATTTTATCTAAATCAAAGCCTAATAACCTGTCTTTTTTCAATACCTGCTGTCCTGCCTTTACATATGGTGTAAATCCATCACCGTTCAGTTCAACAGTATCAATACCCACATGAATTAGAATATCCTGTCCGCTGAACGTTCGTAATCCAATGGCATGACCGGTAGGAAACATCATTGTGATTTCACCATCGCAGGGAGCAATTACATTTCCTTCAATAGGTGCTATCGCTACACCGTCTCCCATCATTTTTGTCGCAAACACTTCATCCCTTACTTCTGTCAGATTTTTTACTGTCCCGCTGACTGGACTTGATAAAGATTCCATAAATACCTCCTAATAGCAATAAAGACCTGTTTACAGAACTAAAAAAGTTTCCGTAAACAGGTCTTGCTTGTCAATAACAATAACAAACCTAAACTTACAAAATCATACTAACATAGAGATAAACTGCTGTCAAGATTATCTTATTAAGAATTATTTCGGCCTGAATTAAAAAGAAAATCAATGGAAAATCGCCCAGTGAGTATCTTGAATTTCTAAATCCATCACTGATGAAGAAATTCTATGATTTTGAAATAGCCAAAATCGATAAAGACCACATCATACTGAAACCTTATCTTATCAAGAAATAGATAAGCAAGATTTGACTGTCAGCCTACACATCAACAATCTATAAAAAATGGAATTTAGTCACATATAGCCAATTTCGTTTACTTTCTATCCAACACTCCATATATATATTTTGAAACATCATATTCATACTCTTGGTCCTAATCATTCTATCAATAAAATCTGTTCAAATATAATGAACCGCTCATTCTAAATATTACCCGCATTGTTTTTTATCAGGCTTTTATACCAATAATATGAGTCTTTAGGTATTCGGGATAAATCACCAGAACCATCATCATATTTATCTACATATATAAAGCCATACCGCTTTCTCATTTCTCCTGTAGAAGCACTGATTAAATCTATGGGTCCCCACATTAGATAACCAAAACAATCAACTCCATCTTCAATTATTGCTTTTTTCATTTCACGTAAATGCTTTTCTAAATATTCAATTCGATAAGTATCATGGATTTTCCCATCATCACAAATTACATCCTCAGCACCTAATCCATTTTCACAGATGATGATCGGTTTCCTGTATTTTCTATCCAATAGATTTAACATATAGCGTAATCCAACAGGATCAATCGTCCACCCCCAGGATGATTTTTCTAAGTATGGATTAACATAACCACCAAAATATGATTTTTCATCCTCTTTATTTTCTTTTAATGTACTTACCTGACTCATATAGTAATTAAGCCCTATAAAATCGATGCTCCCATTCTGAAATGCCTTTTCATCTTCCTCCGTTATATCTAATGATATACCCATTTTTTTATATTCATTTAGTTTATAACGAGGAAACTCCCCCCAAGTCATTGCATCTAATTGATAAAAATCTCTGTATGTATCCTGAAATGCCAGAAATGCTTCATCTGGGTTGCATGATTTAGAATATGACGGTGATAATCCAAACACACACCCAACTTTACTATCTTTATCTAGTGAATGAATCAATTGTACAGCCTTTACAGATGCTAATGTCATGTTATAACCAATTGTAGCTAAGTCTTGCTTGCTATCTTGTAACTTCGTATATTCTACTCCAGCCAGCAAATACGTGAATAACTCAGATACTTCCGTTTGCGGGTCTAAATGATTCATCTCATTGAATGTTATCCAATATTTAACTTTACCTTGAAATCTATTAACTATTGTTCTAACATAGCGCAAATACAAATGTATTGTTTTTCTATCAAACCAGGAATTGTATTTCTTTGTCAATCCTAATGGCATCTCAAAGTGGTATAAGGTTATAATAGGTTCTATTTGAAACTTCAATAACTCATTTATAACTGACTCATAATATTCTAACCCCTTCTGATTTGGTTCATCTTCGTCACCATTAGGATAAATACGTGACCAGTCTATTGATAATCGAAATGCCTTAAATCCCATATTCGCAAACATCGCAATATCTTCCTTATAATGATGATAAAAATCAATTCCTTCATGCGATGGATAATATTTGCTACTTTGGATTTCTCGTGTTATTTCTCTGGGGATCGTGTAGCTTCCCCTTGTAACCATATCCATAACAGATAAGCCCTTCCCATCTAAATTATATGCACCTTCTGTTTGATGGGCAGCTATACTACCACCCCATAAAAATGTTCCATCTAGCTTCATACATACCTCCTACATGACTACTGTTAATAGCTCAGGTCTTGTACTATCCGGTTCAGATAAATTTGGTATAACTTCCAAGTAATCCTGCGTATTGGTGATTACAACGATTACTGTATTATCAAAACCTCTTTTTTCAATCTCTTTGAAATCCACTTTAATTAATGGTTCACCGATTTTAACTACATCACCTTGTTTTATAAGAGGTTGAAAACACTCACCTTGAAGTTCCACAGTATCGATTCCTATATGAATCAATACCTCAACGCCGTTCTCAGTTTTCATACCAATCGCATGATTTGTAGGGAAAAGAGTTTCTATTTTCCCTGTAACAGGTGCTTTAATAATATTATCAGATGGAATGATACCGATTCCCTTCCCCAGTGCGCCTGTTGAAAATGCTCTATCTTTAATTTGTGATAATGCTACTTTTTTCCCCGCTACTGGTATTGCAATTTCTTCTTTATTCAAAGAAAATTGTCCTTTCTTAGAGTCAACTTTTTCTTCAGTTTCCTTTTCTTGCTCCTTCGGAATCCATAAAATATAGCCAGCAATTACTGCTATAACGAAAGCAACAATAATCGCTGCAATCATAAAGTATAAATTATTATAATCATTTTGTCCTATAAAAGTTAAAATTCCAAACAATGTTGTCATTGCATATCCTTTTACACCAAGAATGCCTGCTACCAGACCACCTAATCCACCAGCAATCATAACAGCAATAAAAGGTCGGCGATATTTAACAAAAGCTCCAAATACAGCAGGCTCTGTAACTCCCATAAAAGCAGAGAATGTTACACCTGCAAAAAATTGCTTCTGCTCTGTCTTTTTTGATCGAAGAAAATAACCTAGCATAGTCCCACAAACAGCGATATCTGAAATTATAAAGGCAGGAGTAAATATTGGATCATACCCCAATGTTGTATATGAATTTAATATGATAGGCATTATGAAATTCGCTGCTCCTAGCATAATCAGTAGAGGCTGTAATGCCGCATACAATGCTAACATCAACCAATTTCCGAATGTATTTCCTATAAAATCAAATATAAATCCTAATCCATCACTTATCCATGAACCGATGGGACCGAATACTACTAAAGTGACAGGTAATACAATAAGCATCACAAGCATATATGTAAAGAAATAATCAAGTGATTTTGGCATAATTTTTTTAATGATTTTTTCTGTTTTCCCCATTAACCATAAACCAAGCAAGATAGGAATAAATGTATTTGAATACGTAATCGTTGGCAATCCATATCCGAATAGATTTAGCCCTTCAGCATTATTAATTGTGGATGATAATAATGTTACAGCTAAAAGAACTCCTAAGTAAGGGTTTGTCCCCAATCGTTTTGCAGCTGTCATCGCCATAAAAACAGGGAAGAAATAAAACATGGATACACGTACTGTATCAAATATAAGAAACGTTGAGCTCTCTGATGAAATTATTCCAGTCAAGGTTAGTAAAGATAATATACCTGCCATTAAACCGGCAACCATCATGACAGGAAATAAAGGTGTCATTGACTCTGATATCAAATTCATTATCCTATTGAATAAATTTTTATCAGACTTCCCTGCTTCTGATTTTGTATCTCCAAGCATTTGCATTAATTCAGGATGAATTTCCGATACCTCTGTACCGATTATGATTTGAAAAGAAACCTTATTTGACACAACATCAATCACTTGTTGAAGCCCTTTTATACCATTTTCATCAGCTTTATTATTATCAATAAGTGTAAATCTCAATCTTGTCATACAATGAGAGACTGATTTAATATTTTCTTTTCCACCTACTAGTTTGATAATGCTTTTACATAAATTTTCATATTTCATATTGAATTAATCCTCTCTTTCATTTCTTTGCGTAACACGATGAATATGCAGCATTAAATAAGTTTCTTCATCCTGTGTTAACATTCTATTAAATTGCTTCTTTAAAAAAACTTTGATTTTTTCAACACAGAGGAATGCTTGCGGATGTATAGAACGTACCTGCTTATATAATTCGTTATCTTCACTTGCGTAAATATCTCCGCTACTCATGCGCTGTGCAAAATATTGTAAATGTGTTACAAGTCGATTATAATTCATTGAATTCTCATCAAATTGAATTTGAAAATGTACGCGTATGATTGTCAGAATATCATTCACTGTTTCCATCGCTTTTATTACATCCTTGACATCAACTTGAGATTCTTGAAGATTTATAAAATGTAAAGCAATGGAAGTTGCTTCTCCTTCGGGAAATTCAATTCCAGTTTCCTTATGTATGATATCAAGTGCATTCATACCTACTTCATAATGTTTTGGATAAAACTTCCTAACTTCCCAAACAAGTGGGCTCTTAATGAACTGCTTATTTTTTGC
Source organism: Clostridium sp. DFI.1.208 (assembly GCF_024463855.1). Taxonomy (NCBI): domain Bacteria; kingdom Bacillati; phylum Bacillota; class Clostridia; order Eubacteriales; family Clostridiaceae; genus Clostridium; species Clostridium sp. DFI.1.208. Next base: position 26,184 of record NZ_JANGCA010000032.1, read on the forward strand.
TCTTTTCAATGCATAGTCAATATGATCCAATAAAGTTAAATATAAGTAATCATTTATTTTTTCATTGATATTCTTTTCTGCGTATTCAATAATCTTCAATGTAGCATCAATTATTTCTTGCTTCGTATTACTTAATAAATAACTAAAATTTTCCAAAACATCATTAGAATCCGGAACAAAAATCTTATCTATATCTTTTGACTCTATTGAGTCTCCTATTTTTTTACGGAAGGATACTCCTTTTGATACTACTATTATTTCTAATCTACCGCGTTGAACAAGCGCTACATTGTTGTTGAGAATTTGACGAATTTTCATAATAGCCTCCTTTCTACAAAAAGAAAACTCAAACCACAAGTAAAAAATGTGGTTTGAGTCTGCCTGAACATCAGTAACATACTCACTCTTTCATTCTGTCATCGAATGAAAGCGTTTCCTGTTTTGCAACATTATTTTATCATATATACTTCAGATGTCAATACATCTAAAGTGATTTTACAAATTTTTCAAGATAATCTGGTTACTATTCACCAATACTATATTAGAAGAGGAAGCCATCCTTCGATCATAAGAGAGATACTTTGATTTTTCATGAGTATCGATGAACGGCAGTTAGTATAATCACCTATATCGTTTGATTAAAGCAGTGATTTCCATTATAATGTTTTTATATATCTCTATAACAGAAAGGTATTATATGGCAGGAAAAACAATGGCAAGGATATTGAAAGCAGAAGCTCGATTACACATGAAAAAACGAATAACCACCGCATTTGGAAGATATTTATCTGGACAGCGGACAGTGCATATCATCTGCAGTGAGTCAGTACTACGGCATATGAAAGCAGGATGTCTGACCAAAGCCTGTAATATTTATACCAGCGCACGCTATACGCTACGACGGCATGGCGAAGGATTACAGTTTCATTATTTGACATAATGATATTGGTCAGAAGGAATTTCATCAAAAGAAAACATATGAAAAGGAAGAAGGGATTTTATGGAATATGGATTTGATTTAAACAAATTTGATGCTTACAGAGAAGATAATCGAAGAGAAGTAAAGAAAGCCACAGGTGGGTTGCCTGTTTCTTTATGGGAAACCTATTCTGCAATGGCGAATACATACGGCGACGTAATTTTACTTGGCATAAAAGAATTACCCGATAGAAGCTGGAAGACAACCGGACTAAAGCTTTCTGATCAGGAAAAAATCCTGGATGATTTCTGGAATCAGGCGCATAATCCGCAAAAGGTGAGCATAAATTTATTCTCTGAAAAGGATGTAAGTGTATATACGATCGGAAATGATATCGTTATTGCTTTGCATGTACCAATGGCAAAGCGTGAACAAAAGCCGGTTTATATCAATAACGATATGTTTCGCGGGACCTATCAAAGAACGCATACAGGGGATTATCGTTGTACAAACGAGCAAGTGAAAGCTATGCTTCGTGATCAGGTTGAACAAACTTCAGATATGAACATTATGGGGAACATGGAGGTTTCTGATTTAGATTTGGAAACCGTTCACAGATATCGCAACAGACATCGCTTTTTCAAGCCGTCACATCCCTGGATCGATCTCAATGACGAGGATTATTTGTTTATGATTGGAGCTATTGATAAGGATAAGCATGGAGCGTTTCACCCGACAGGAGCAGGCTTACTGATGTTCGGTAATGAATATCGTATCGTACGCCAATATCATGAATATTTTCTGGATTATCGCGAAATGCTGGATCCCGCGATTCGCTGGACTGACCGCTTATACTCCTCTTCAGGCGAATGGACGGGAAACCTCTTTGATTTTTACTTCCGGGTCTATAACAAAATAATCCTGAATGTGAAGGTGCCATTTAAAATGAGTGGCGGTGAACGGGTGGATGATACTCCGGTTCATCGCGCACTGCGTGAGGTACTTGCGAACTGTTTGGTGAATTCCGATTTTTATGTCCCCAGAGGTATTGTAATTAAGCAGAAAAACGATATATTGATTATCGAAAATCCGGGTACGATTCGTGTAGGAAAATATCAAATGAAAGTAGGAGGCGAGTCCGATCCAAGAAACAAAGCGTTAATGAAGATGTTTAATCTGATTGGTATTGGTGAGCGTGCAGGCAGCGGTGTTCCGGAGCTTTTCTCTGTATGGGAACAGGAAGGATGGATGGAACCGGATATTAAAGAGACATATAATCCGGGACGCACGATTTTAACATTGCCCTTTATGAAAAAGAACGAAGAAGCAAAGCGGCGGAAAGAAAACTGCGGGAAGAAAAGTGCGGGAACAAAAGTGCGGGAAGAAAACTGCGGGAAGAAAACTGCGGGAAGAAAAACGCTTGCGCAATACGAAATGATGTTATCTATGATGCAGCCGGATGTATGGTATCGCTCCTCTGACTTTTCACAACTACTGCATGTGAAGGAAAGAAGAATTCAAACCTTATTAAAGGAGCTATGTGAAAACGGCTGTATCGAGGATAATGGTCTGATCAAAGGGAAAAGATATAAAAAGCATACGACAGAATGACTATTTTAAGCTTGCATACCCCTATACATAAAGAAAACCGCTCTACACGAGGCATGGAGGGCGGTTTTCTTCATATATTATATGTAAGTGCTGCATGCATTTGCTTGTGAAACTGAATGCTAACATCTAACATGAAGTGTTATACACTATGATAGATTTTCACCATTTGAAGATATGACCTTCTTATACCAATAGAAGGAATCCTTTTTATAACGATTATAACTACCATTACCACTAATGTCACAATCCACATAGATGAACCCATAGCGTTTTTTTATCTCGCCTGTAGAAGCACTTATTAAATCTACAAAAGACCAGGGTGTATACCCTATGATTTCCACACCATCCACATAGATAGCATCTCGCATTGCTTCAATATGCTTCTGTAAATAATAAATACGGTAATCATCATGGATTTTCTTATCCTCTGTCAGGACATCATTTGCGCCAAGTCCATTTTCTACTAAAAATAATGGCTTTTGATAACGGTCATATAAAGTGATACAAGCAATGCGAAGTCCCATTGGATCAATCGGCCATCCCCATTGCGAAGCTGTTAAATAGGGGTTTACAGGACCTAAATCTACCATATTTCCTTTCCCACTGTTTTCTATTATTTCAGAGGTTTTTGTTCCTGAAGTATAGTAGCTGAAAGAAACATAATCAACAGTACCTTTTTTCAAAACCTTCAAATCCTCTTCCAGCATATCGACATGAAGCTGTTTCCTTTCAAATTCTTTAAGCTTATAGGGCGGATAATATCCCCGCACCTGAACATCACTGTAAAAAAAACAATTGTTCAAAAACTGCAAATTCAAATAATTGTCATTAGGAGAGCAAGTATATGGATAAGATTGTGGATAACCAATCATACAGCCAAATTTGAAATTTGGATTGATCTTTCTGCCCTGTAAAATGCACTGTGCAGCTGCAACAAACTGATAGTGAGAAGCATTTGCAATCATTTGTTCGTCGCTATCTACAATACCTGCTGCAATAAATGGCAGTAATGTAATATGATTGATTTCATTAAATGTCAGCCAATATGTTACATAGGACTGATAACGTTCAAAAATAGTCTGTGTGAATTTCAAAAAGCAGGCTATCATCCTTCTATCTGCCCAAGAATTCCACTTTTTCGTTAATTGTAGAGGAACCTCATAATGATTAATGGTTACCAATGGTTCTATATCGGCTTCCTTCAATAACTGAAAGATTCGCTCATAAAACTGAAGACCTTGTTCATTCGGATATTCATCATCTCCGTTTGGATAAATACGTGTCCATGCAATAGACATCCGATATGTTTTAATCCCCAATTCCTTCATTGCAGCGATATCTTCTTCATATCGGTGAAAAAAATCTGTAGCAAAATGATTTGGATATTGCTCATCATCAAAACAAGCAAACTCTGCATCCCTGGAAATCGTTCCGGATTTCCACACCTCACATCGCTGCTTTTTTCCATTTTTCCCCTTATAGGTGATGTATCGGGGAAGCTCTTTACTTCCCTGTGTAACCACATCTATATTGGAAAGACCTTTTCCGTGCTCCTGCATCCCGCCCTCATATTGATTTGCGGCACTAGCTGCTCCCCATAAAAAATTATCCGGAAATTTCATAACATTACCTCTCAACCATATCCGGATGATTACCTGACCATCCTTTGATTGGCATTTTTATAAGTTTTTGCATATCCTTCTGCGTTAGACTGAAATCATATACATCAAGATTTTCTTTCATTTTATCTGGTCGGATTGTTTTAGGAAGAGGCACGATATTTTGCTGTAGTGCGAAGCGTATGCATATCTGAGCTGCTGATTTGTTGTATTTTTCTGCAAGTTCTAAAACCAATTCATCCTGCAGTACGCTTCCACACCCCAAAGGACTCCATGCCTCCACAACAATATTATGCTTATGACAATAGGCTATAACCTCCTGCTGCGAATAACCTGGATGGAATTCTATTTGATTTACCATGGGAGGCACCTCTGTTTTAAGCAGCATATCTAAATGATGAGGAAGAAAATTAGAAACACCAATAGCACGTACCTTTCCTGCTTTGTAAAGATCTATCAAAGCCTGATATGTTTCCAGATTTATACGGTTATAATCAGCAGACTGCTTTGCATTACATGGCCAGTGAATAAGGTAAAGATCAAGATAGTCAAGTCCAAGATTATGCAGAGATTGTTGAAAGGCGTCCATTGTCTTATCATAACCTCTGTTTGTATTCCAAACCTTACTGGTCACAAATAGTTCTTCACGCGGCATATTACTGGCCCTGATCCCTATTCCTAACGCAGCTTCATTGCCGTAAATTGAAGCAGTATCTATATGCCGATACCCTGATTGCAGAGCCTGTGATACACAGGTCTTCGCCTCTTTATCCTCTGTCTGCCATGTGCCATAACCGATTTCAGGCATGCACACTCCATTATATAATACTCTATTCTCCACTTATAAAGCCTCCCCGTTTGTTTTTATGACATCCTGATAAAAATAGAAGGAGTCTTTTTTATATCGCTTCAAGGTACCATTGCCTTCATCATCCATATCGACATAAATAAAGCCATAGCGTTTTTTCATTTCACCAGTTCCTGCGGATACAAGGTCAATACATCCCCACATTGTATATCCCATTAAGGGAATTCCATCTACAGTAATTGCATCGCGCATTGAACGTAGATTCTTCTTCAGATATTCAATCCTGTAATCGTCATGAATTCTATGATCCTGCGTAAGCTCATCCATCCATCCAATACCGTTTTCTACAATCCATAAGGGCTTTTTATATCTGTCATACAGCTCATTTAATGCAATTCTAAGCGCACAGGTATCTGTCGGCCAGCCCCATGCATTCTTTTCTAAATAAGGATTATCCACACCTCTCAAACCTGGTTTAACATCAGAATGAGTACTTACTGCATAGCTGCCATAGCAGGAGAAGGCTAAAAAATCAGCACTGTAAAACCTGATTAGATCATAATCCTCTTGACAATCGTCTAAGACGATTCCTTTATGCTTGTATTCCTGAAGTTTATATGCCGGATATTCCCCTCCAGTCTGAACATCTGCAAACCAAAGCATATCATGCATTTCCTGCATCCTTTTTAGTTGATCCTTTGGATCGCAGCAATATGCATAAGGTGGGCGGTACGCCAGCATTTGTCCAACCCTAATATCCGGGTTAATTTCATGTGCCTTTTTCACACATAAAGCACTTGCAACAAACTGATTATGTGCACCCTGCGCTCTTCGCTGCTCATTCTCATGTAGAATGCCACCAGCCTGAAAGCCACAATGTCCCATGAGATTTATTTCATTAAAGGTTAGATAATAACGGACCAAATCCTGATAGCGTTTCATTACAGTTTCCGCATACCGTACAAAGAAATCAATTACCTTACGATTTTCAAAACCATTGTATTTTAAGGCCAGATGTAACGGTGTTTCATAATGAGATAATGTAACCAAAGGCTCTATACCATATTTTTTACATTCCTTAAAAACATTCTCATAAAACTGCAGACCTTCTTCATTCGGCTGCTCATCATCGCCATTTGGATAAATTCTTGTCCAATTTATGGACAGTCGAAAGGTCTGAACTCCCATTTCTGCCAGTAATGCAATATCTTCTTCATAATGATGATAAAAATCGATTGCCTGATGGCTTGGATAATAGTAACCATCCACCACAGCCGGAATTGCACCCTCTGGCAATTCAGAAACACCTTCCAGCATAATCATATCAATTTCACCGGATTCTTTTGTTTCAGGCTGCTGCCATGTCATTTTTCTAGGAACGCCGTGTGCACCACTGGTGATTACATCCGCTATACTGATTCCTTTTCCCCCTTCATTCCACCCTCCTTCAAACTGATTTGCGGCCGTTGCTCCACCCCATAAAAAATCCTTTGGAAATTTTGCCATTCTATCACCCTCGACTCCCATTCATTACGACAAAAAGATTCTCATACATATGAATGTTTGTTGATTTTTCCGTCATAACATCATCAAAGGCATCCGTGTTTGATATGACAATAGGAGTTTCCAGAGAGTAGCCTTCCTCTTTGATTTTAGCAATATCAAACTCAATCAAGAGATCTCCTTTTTTTACAGTATCCCCCTGCTTTACATGTGGTGTAAAATACTTACCCTCCAGCTTTACTGTTTCCAATCCGATATGTATCAGCATTTCTACTCCGTCTACACTTGTTAGTCCAATCGCATGATGCGTATTGAATAAAGCACTGACAGTACCGTCAAACGGTGCTATCACCCTTCCCCTTGATGGAATCACCGCAATACCTTTTCCTAAAGCTCCAGAAGCAAAGGCGGGATCATCAACATCATGAAGTGTTATGATTTCCCCTTCCATAGGGGATTCTACAAGGATATCTTTATCCTTTGTATGCTTTTTCACATTTTCTAATTGTTGCAATGACGTAGAAGATTTTTCCTGATCCTTAAACAGAAACCATGTAATGATGAATGCAGAAACAAAGGATACGATATAATTCGCCATAATGGCAATCGTAGAACCAGATGGATCCGCCGGATTGATATATCCGACTACCTGAAATACACCACCAGAGCCTACACTGTAGGCCATTGCGCCAAACAAACCGGCAACAGCACCGCCAAGACCGCTGGACACAAGTGTTCCTATGAAAACTTTGAGATTCGGCACAGCAACACCGTATAGAGCTGGCTCGGTCACACCAAACATTGCAGACACGAAAGCAGGAAGTGACACATTCTTCATTTTCATATTCTTTGTTTTTATAAACACAGCAAGGGCTGTTGCGGCCATTGCAAAGCATACACCGGAACGCATAGCACCAAAATAATCTGGAATACCTCCGATTACATTCGCGATCGATGGTAAAGAAATTACACCCTGAATACCTAAAACAACAGAAACATTCCATAAGCCGGCTATCAAGAATCCTGCTAAGACTTTATTGATGGCAATCAAACCATTAAGAGCATCCCCTACCAGAGTACCAAATGCATTTACTACAGGGCCAATTAAACAGAAGCCCAAAGGGATAACAATAATAAAGGTCAGAAAAGGCACACCAAAGCCTCTTAGGATATCCGGTACCTTTCTGTTCAGAAATTTTGCAATCGGACTAGCCAATAATACAATTAGAATAACAGGCAGTACAGTAGAAGTATAGGTGGCAGTAATTTCAAAACCGAAAATATCCAACGGTATGCCTGATATATTTGGGTTGCATAATGCTGCACCAATTCCAATACCGATAAATGGATCAATTTTTACCTGCTTGGCCGTGGTATAACCGTAGAATACTGGTAATAAATAAAGCACAGCATTACCCATGCCATTCAACAGGATATAGATTCCGTCCTCTGGTGTCAGAATACCAACATATTTCAACAGAATATTGATTCCATTGATGATAGCACAGGCACACATAACATAGGTAGCAGGAAAAATGATTCCGGAAATGAATCGCATAAAGCGCGTCAAAGTCTTTTCATCACTTTTTGTTTCAGCAGCTTCAGCAGAAGCACAGACTCCTGTCTGTTCACAAAGCTCGTCATAAACCTTATCTACATGAGACCCGATAACAATCATATACTGTCCCTGCGCTTTCACAAGCTGTAGTATACCGTCAATCTGTTTTATCTTTTCATCATTTGCTTTCTGTTCATCCTTTAATACAAAACGTAAACGCGTCATGCAGTGGGTGACTTCTGCGATATTCGTCTTGCCACCAATACCATCAAGAATTTCTTTAACTAAATTTGAATACTTTGCCATTTTTAGGTCCCTCCTTATATCAAATTTAAGATAATCGAAGGTTAAGCCAACTTAATGTTACCATCCCATTTGCTGCATCGTTTCGATAAATAGCATTCACCTCCCTTTATATCTGTACAGTGCCTATTCTTACACTGAAACATTCTTTTCCATAACACGCTTTAAATGTATCATCAGATACAGCTTTTCCTCATCCGTAAGGATATAAGCATGTTTGTCCTTGATAAAACCAGCAATTTTATTTACACAAGAGCTTTCATTCGGATGCTTTAGCACCATTGCTTCATAAAGCTCATTATCTTTATCATCCTGGTACACCGTATCGGTTACCAGACGTTGCGCAAAAAATTTCAAATGCGTAATAAAGCGATAGTAGTATACTGAATCTGTATTGAAATCCACTCGATAAGTATATTTTACGATATTCAATATCTCCTGCATAATCCTTGTAATTTTATAAATTTCCTGATTGCCGATACCATCATGCAAAGAGGCATTGGCAAAATGCAGGGCTATAAAGCCTGCTTCATCCTCTGGAAGCGTTACTCCTAATTTTTCTTCTATTAAACGCAGGGAATATAAGCCAATTGCAAATTCGTCTGCATAAAATTGTTTGATATCCCATAGCAATGCATTCTTTATGATGACTCCATCCAAATACCGATGGATTGCCATATGGATATGATCACTTAAAGAAACATAAATGGAATCGTCTATTTTCTTTCCGAGGCTCATTTTCCCTTTGGTGATGATCTCATCTGCTATATTGATTTCTTCGATTGGGATATCTAAAAGAAGCTGCTGAAATTTTATATTCATATCTTCACTTTGTAAAGAGAACACCTGATTGATCAAGGTAGTATCAATGTTATCGCCAGGTCGTTTTTTATAGGCGATTCCTTTACCACATACAATTTGTTCCTTCTTATTTTCTCCCAATATAACAACGGCGTTATTCGTAAGAATTCTTAAAATCTGCATAACAGCTCCTCCTTTACATAAATAAAACCCGTTCAAATAACAAAACACTTAAAAAAGTATCCTTTATTTAAACGGGTTAAGCTAGCCTAAACTATTACCATCCCTATTACGTTTGCATTATAGCATTGAGAGCGTGCATTTGCAAGCGTTTTCTTCATTTTACCCTATGCTCTTATAGTTATTCTTATATAATACACCAGCGCAGTTATGTGACAGCTTGAATTTGCCAACAGGTAAAATCAAAGTTGAAATAAACTTAATATTTATAACACCTACATCCGAACTCCTTCATCAGCCATGTTTTTTCCACTTATCGAGCACCCTTTCGTCCCATAGGCTTTCGTTCTTCACTAGCCTTTCATTTCATTAAGTCTTCGATTGCATTACGTTTCAAGGTGGTCACCGTCCTTTACTTGATAAATCTAACTTAGCACATTATTCCTAATAGATCCGCTTATATTTTTCTAAAAATCAGGATTATCTCTGCCAATGGATGTTGATGCATAACTAAACAATGTCCATCCCGAATTATTTTATGCAGTGAACATGTCACCCCCATGGGATAGTAGAAAAATAACGGCCGCACACAGCAGTCGTTATCTTTCTTTATGCTTCATCCAGTACACGCTGCATGGTTTCCTGCAGCAGTGCAATTACACCGTCTGTCTTTAACGGCTTATAGTCATCATAATACAGCGGCTTCAGGATATGAATATGAAATGTTCCCTTGTGCTTCATCACATTCCTGTAATCATAGGAATTTTGCAGTACGATGGGAACAATGCAAGCCTTTGCCATAAACGCCGGCTGAATGGAGCCAGCCTGCATGGGATGCATGACACCGCCCTTGCTTCTTGTGCCCTCCGGGAAAATCAACAGATTATCCTTTGCCTTGAGCCGTCGTGCGGCCTCCCGCAGCATGTGAATTGCACTGCCGCGGTCCTCGCGGTCAAAGAGAATGACCTCCAGGGTTTTGGACCAGCTCCCCACATAGGGAACCTTTTCATTTTCCTTTTTGGATATGAAGGTGAACGGCTGATCAATGACCGCCATCTGCAGCAGCATATCGAATTCGCTCTGGTGGTTGCATACAAACAAAATCGGCTGCTCCTTTGGCAGCTGTTCCTGAAATTGTACATCCAGTATCACCCGATAATGCGACAGCAGCTTTTCCGACCATTTTTTCATACATGCATACCGCAACGCAAACGGTTTATTTCGTACAAGGAAAGCATCGATCCAGCTTCTTGGAATGAGCCAGAGAAGATACAGACTTCGCAATATATACATAAGCACCTACTCCTTCATCGCCGCCGCGTAGGCAATGGCATATTCTTTTTCATGAGAGATCGACACCTCTACCTGAAGACCTGCAAGATAGCAAGTGGGAGCTCCTGTTGCATCCGTTAGGATTTCAACAGCGGAAAGGACATAGGATTTTTCCTTATGCACCGCTTTGATAACTGCCTCCTTGGCCGCAAAGCGACCTGCCAGCCATTCCGCACGACGCATGTATGGAATCCTGTCAAACAGCACTCGTTCCCGCTCACTCAGCACACGCAGAAACGATTCCTTTTCCATAGCACTCTTTATTCTTGCGATTTCCACAATATCACAGCCTACTCCAAGCAGCATAGCTCTCCCTCTTTTCCTTATCTTATATACGGGCAGAAAGCTATATGTTTTTGCCCGTTGTGCGCAGCAGTTGTTGAGCTGGAAATGCCTGCTGCGCACAGGGTTCTTTATTTCTTCGGGTCTTCCACCGCAAACATCATTTCCGCGGTTAATGCAATTTCACCATCCACACTGGCGAGTGCATTCACGAAGGCGATTCCCATGCGTTCTCTAATGACCTCTGCTTCCAGCTTCAGCACATCCCCCGGAATTACCTGACGCTTGAAACGCGCCTTGTTGATACCGGCAAACAATCCGATTTTCCCCTTATTTTCTTCCTTGCTCAGCAGCATGACCGCAACGGTCTGTGCCAGTGCCTCCAGCTGCAGGACACCCGGCATGATCGCTTTCTGCGGAAAATGACCGAGAAACTGCATCTCATTGGCACTGATGCACTTGATTCCCACAACCTTGTTTCCTTCGATGCTCTCGATGCGGTCCACCAGTAGAAACGGATAGCGGTGCGGTATGATTTCCTGAATTTCATCACTGTTGTAGAGCATGGTTACCTCTCCCATCTGCGAATGATAATGCTCGCATTATGTCCGCCGAAGCCCAGAGAATTGGACATCGCGGTACGAATATCCGCATGCTTTCCCTCATTGACCACAAGATTCAGATCACAGGCAGGATCCGCATGCTGATAATTGATTGTAGCAGGCACAAAGCTGTTTTTCACAGCCAGTGTCGAAATGATAGCTTCCAGTGCTCCGCTGGCACCAAGCAGGTGACCGGACATGGATTTTGTACTGGACACATACGGCTTCCTTGCATCAGCACCGAATGCTTTCTTCACTGCCAGCGTTTCACTTGCATCATTAAGCGGCGTACTTGTTCCATGCGCATTGATGTAATCAATATCCGCAGTTGTGAGTTTTCCATCCTCGATTGCCATGGTCATAGCGCGAGCCGCCTGTGCTCCATCCGCAAGCGGTGCCGTAATATGATTGGCATCACAGGTGCTTCCATATCCGATGACCTCCCCATAGATTTCCGCATGTCTGGCAAGGGCATGCTCCAGCTCCTCCAGAATCAAAACGCCGGCACCCTCTCCCATGACGAAGCCCTTGCGCTCAGCATCAAAGGGAATAGAGGCACGATTGGGGTCTTCCCCCTCATGCAATGCCCGCATACTTGCAAACCCTGCCATTGCCACCGGTGTTACTGCCGCTTCACTGCCGCCGGCCGCCATCACATCCTCATAGCCGTCACGAATGCGGTGAAAGGCTTCTCCGATCGCATTGGTTGCCGCAGCACATGCAGTCACAACACTGGATACATTGCCATGGGCCTCCATATCGATTGCAGCGCTTCCCGCCGCCAGATTAATCAGAGACATCGGGATAAAATACGGAGAAATTCTGCTTGGCCCGCGGCTTTCAATCGTCTGGGACGCACCCTCGATTGTCGCGATACCACCGATTCCCGAGCCGATGATCACACCAAAGCGATCCCGGTTGAAGCTTGCATCCTGCAAACCGCTGTTTTCATAGGCCTGCTTTGCGGCAATTCGTGTAAATTGTGTAAAGCGGTCATTGAATTTCAAATCCCGCTTTGTGAAATACTGCTCCATATCCAGATTTTTGACCTCACCTGCCAGCTTGGCACGAAAATCGGACGCATCAAAATGGGTGATCTCACCGATTCCGCAGCGGGCGTGCTGAACACTGTCCCACACCTGCTCCACATCATTTCCAATCGGAGATACAACGCCCATGCCTGTTATGACAACTCTTCTTTTCATTTACATCACCATCCCGCCGTCTACGGCAATAACTTGCCCTGTGATATAGGCACTCTCCTCACTGCACAGAAATCTCACCACATTGGCAACATCCTGAACACTGCCGAATTTTTTCATCGGTATGGATGCCAGAGCACCCTCCTTCACATTGTCTGCCAGCTTGTCCGTCATCGCTGTGGCAATAAAGCCCGGCGCAACGGCATTTACACGCACACCTCTTGTCGCAAGCTCCTTTGCACAGCTTTTCGTCAATGCGATCACACCGCCCTTGCTGGCGGCATAATTGGCCTGCCCCATGTTTCCGCATAATCCGACTACACTTGCCATATTGACAATCGCTCCGGATTTCTGTTTCATCATGATCCTTGCGACATGACGGATACAGTTGTAGGTTCCCTTCAGATTGACGCGGATGACATCATCAAAATCCGCATCACTCATACGCAGCAGCAGATTATCCTTTGTGATACCGGCATTGTTTACCACGACATCCAGATGCCCGTATTCCTTTACGATTTCCTCCAGCATGGTCTTTACCTGATCCCCATCGGAGATATCACACGCAATCATTTTATGACGTCCGTTTGGATCACACTGTGCCAGAACCGCACGGGCTCCCTCCTCACTGTGCGCATAATTGATGATCACATTGTATTCCTTAGACAGCGTAATCGCAATGGCTTCCCCGATTCCCCGCGATGCCCCGCTGATAAATGCAGTTTTTCTTTCCATAGCCCTATCCTTTCATATAGTCCAGCGTTTCCGCAAGACTTGCTGTATCTTCCACGTGTAGAATCTTGACATCCATGCCCTTTGCACATTTCTTTACAAAGCCGCTGACTGCCTTGCCGGGACCTACCTCGATAAAGGTATCGACACCGTCTGCCAGCATGTTCTTTATGGTATCCTCCAGCATCACGCTGTGTGAGATCTGTTCACTTAACAGTGTGATGAGCGGACGATCCGCAACAGCCGCAGAAAGATTATGCAATACCGGAATACGCGGTGTTTTCAGCTCATAGCCGGAAAGCACCTGATACAGCTGTTTTCCAGCCTCCTGTAATAATGAGGAATGAAAGGCGCCGGATACCTGTAAGGGAATCACTCTTCGTGCTCCTGCCTCCAGACATTTTTCACCACAGGCCTCAACCGCTGCTTTTTCCCCTGTGATTACGATCTGTCCCGGACAGTTGTAATTGGCGATTTGACATACACCGATATCCTGCACTGCCTTACATGCGTTTAAAATTGCTTCCTTATCAAGCATCAGTATGGCTGCCATCGCACTTGTTCCTGCCGGAAGTGCATTCGCCATCAGCTTTCCACGCTCCCGCAAAATTTCAGCGCCTGCCTGTACAGAAAAGCAGTCCGCATAGCACAGGGCACTGTATTCTCCAAGGCTCAAGCCGGCAGTCACATCTGCGTGAACGCCGTTTTCTTTTAATACAGCCGCAGCTGCCATCGAGTGGGCAAAAATTGCCACCTGTGTATATTGTGTATCGTCCAGCTGCTCCTTCGGTCCTTCAAAGCTGAGCGTTTTCACATCGAAATCTGTAGCTATGCTGTCAAAGACCGCCCTTGCGCTGTCGTAGTTTTCATATAAATCCTTTCCCATGCCGGGATACTGTGCTCCCTGACCGGAAAACAGAAATGCTGTTTTCATGCCTGACTCCATTTCCCCGCGCCCTGTGCGCAGATACAACGTTTGTATAACTATATAATCCTGTCATCCATACGGTGAATGCGTTTCCTCACCGTTTTTCATGCATCCCACAGCTCTGCCATGAGATCATGCACACTCACGATTTCCGTGATACGCCATGCATTGGCTCCTGCAAATACCAGACCGTTTTCCACATCGCCTGCCACCGAATGCACCAATGCATCACTGATACAATAGGGTGTGGATGCAGGAACACACGGCTTCATACAGCCAATGCAGCGCGTTGGGGCGATTCTGCCTTCCTTTGCACGACGCATAAACGAAGTCATGACCGCACGTCCCGGAAGTCCTGCCGGACTCGATACCAGTGTGATATCCTCTTTTCCTGCAGTTATGATTTTCTGCTTGAATGCCACATCCGCATCACATTCTGTCGTTGCGATAAAGCGCGTTGCCATCTGAACCCCGCTCGCACCGATCTGCAGCAAGGCTTCAATATCCTCACGCGTGTATACTCCACCTGCTGCAAATACCGGAATGCTTCTCTGATATAGTTCCTCATATGCCTTTGTTTCCTGAAGAACCTCACTTACCAGCTCGGAAAGCTCCTTCACGTTACCTGCCTGCAGTTCTTCCTTCTTAAAGCCCAGATGCCCGCCTGCCAGACTTCCCTCCACGACGATGAAGTCCGGGCAGCGATGATAATGGCGATCCCAGCTTTTCAGAATCAGACGTGCTGCACGGCCGCTGGATACGATTGGTGCCAGTGCCACCTGCTCGCTTCCTTCTACGGCAGGCAGATTCATCGGCATACCTGCTCCGGAAAGGATAGCATCCACTCCGGCAGCAATAGCGGCTTTCACATATTCCTCATAATGATGCGATGCGACCATCACGTTGACCCCAAGCAGTCCTCTGCCCTCACTGTGTGCTCTGGCTTTGGCCGCTTCCTCTTTCAATGCTTCGATGTTGCAGGCAAGGGGGTCCTTCCAGAAGCCTTCCTTTCGATACCCGGGATGCGCTGCGGAAATTACGCCCATGCCGCCTTCCTTCATGACGGCACCGGCCAGATTGCCAAGGGATACACCGACTCCCATGCCCCCCTGAATGATTGGCTTTTCCAGGTGATGAGAACCAATGGGAATGCGCTTATTCATAGCACAGTTCCTTTACTGCCTGCTGCAGTTTTTCCACCTCTTCTTCACTTTCGTGAATCAGGGAATCCAGAATATCCTGTAGCGGGCGGATTTCCTTACACATACCGGCAACCTGCCCCATCATGACAGAGCCATGACGCATATCCCCTTCCAGAACGGCTCTGCGCAGACCGCCCAGCGTCAGCTTTTCCATTTCTTCCTTATCGGCACCGCTTTGTTCCAGCTTCAGATATTGCAATGCCATCTGATTTTTCAGAATACGAACCGGGGTTCCGGTACTTCTTCCGGTGACTACAGAATCCATATCCTTCGCCTTCATGACGGCCTTTTTATAATTTTCATGGATTGGGCATTCCTCGGCCAGCAGCAGACAGGTACCGACCTGTACACCGAGCGCACCAAGGCACAGCGCTGCATTCAGCTGTCGCCCGCTTGCGATTCCTCCGGCTGCCAGAACCGGAATGGATAAAGCATCCACAACCTGCGGTACCAGCGACATCGTTGTCGTTTCCCCCACATGACCTCCGGATTCTCCACCCTCGGCAATCACGGCATCCACGCCGGACTTTTCCAGACGGCGTGCCAGCGCCACGCTTGCCACAACCGGAATCACCTTACAGCCGCTTTCCTTTAATGCCGGAATATACGGTCCGGGATTTCCCGCCCCGGTGGTAACGACTGCGACATGCTCCTCGCAGATTACCTGCATGATCGCCTGCGTATGCGGATTCATCAGCATAACATTGACACCGAACGGCTGGTCCGTAAGCTGCTTACAGGTACGGATTGCTTCCCGTGTCTGGTGCTCGTCCATGGCGCCTGTTGCGATAATACCAAGTGCGCCGCAGTTGGATACGGCTGCCGCAAATTCCGGGGTTGCAATATTCGCCATCGCTCCCTGAAAAATCGGATATTTGATTCCTAACAATTCATTTATTAACATACAGCTCTCCTTACAGTTCGATATAGCAGCCGGCCCAGGTAAAACCTGCGCCAAATCCGCTCAGAACGATCTTCATACCCGGCTTCAGCAAGCCCTTTTCACTCATTTCTCCCAGAGCGAGCGGAATGCTTGCGGCCGAGGTGTTTCCATATTCCTCAATATTGATATACACATGCTCTTTGTCGATGTGCATGCGTTTGCATACGTTGTTGATGATTCGCACATTCGCCTGATGCGGTACGATCCAGTCGATATCCGCAATGCTTACCGCAGCCTGTGCCAGTACATCCTCAATGGCCTCCTGCATGGCTTTCACCGCAAAGCGAAAGGTTGCGTTTCCTTCCATGCAGACCACGGAGGGCTGATAGGACTGCGCAGAGAACAAGGGTCTAGGCTTGGGTGCATCACTGTGAATCACACCGGCAGCATCTCCCATACTTCCTGCAAAATGCAGCATGCGCAGCTGTGTATCCTCCTGCCGGACAATCGCAGCACCGGCTCCATCCGCAAAGATGATACAGGTGGAGCGGTCCTTCCAGTCCAGCTGCTTGGAAATGACCTCAGCACCGATGATGAGGGCGCATTTCACCTGTCCCGCCGCAAGCATGGCATGGGCGCTCTGCAAGGCATACAGAAAGCCGCTGCATGCCGCATTCAAATCAAACGCCATCATATGCTGATCATTCAGTCCAAGCTTTTCCTGAATCAGACATGCCGTTGAAGGGGTTGTCTGATCCGGTGTGAAGGTCGCTGTGATGATCAGATCGATTTCTCTGGGATCGATTCCTGCCTTTTCGATTGCCATACGGGCCGCGCGTGCCCCCAGATCACTCGTATTTTCCTCTTCTGAAATATATCTGGCACGGATTCCCGTTCTGCTGGAAATCCATTCATCATTTGTATCGACAAAGGTGCTCAGCTCCTCATTGGTAACACGGCGTTTCGCCAGCGCATAGCCAAAGCCCTTGATTCTACAGCTCTTCATAATTTGCTCCCATTGCTCTATATTTCTCATACCGCTGCGTCAGCAGTACCTTTTCTTTTTTTCTGCACAGCTCAT
This sequence comes from Clostridium sp. DFI.1.208, assembly GCF_024463855.1. Taxonomy (NCBI): domain Bacteria; kingdom Bacillati; phylum Bacillota; class Clostridia; order Eubacteriales; family Clostridiaceae; genus Clostridium; species Clostridium sp. DFI.1.208. Next base: position 43,730 of record NZ_JANGCA010000032.1, read on the forward strand.
CCAGAACACTTTCCAGCTGTTCACGCAGATGCTCCACTACATAGTCAAAGCAAATATGCGCACCGCCTTTTGGTTCTTTGATAATCGTATCAATGATGCCCTTGCGTTTTAAATCTGCTGCAGTAAGCTCCATGACACCGGCTGCCTCCGCTGCTCTGGATTCATCCTTCCACAGGATGCTCGCAAAGCCCTCCGGAGAAAGGATGGAATAAATGGCATGCTCCAGCATCATGATGTGATCTGCAACGGAAAAGGCCAGCGCACCGCCGCTGCCGCCCTCGCTCAGCACGATGGCCAGTACCGGGGTGCGGATTTCTGAAAATACTGCCAGACACTGCGCGATGGCTTCCGCCTGTCCGCGCTCCTCGGCACCCCTTCCCGGATATGCACCTGCGGTATCAACCAGCGTTATGATCGGACGGTGAAACTTCTCCGCCTGCTTTGCCAGACGAATTGCCTTGCGATAGCCCTCCGGATGCAGCATTCCAAAGCTTCGCTTCATGTTTTCCTCCAGCGTCTTCCCCTTGCTTTGGGCAAGAACGGTGACACTTCTTCCCTGAAAGGTCGCTATGCCGCCCTGACAGGCCGCATCATCCCCATAACAGCGATCGCCATGCAGCTCCATGAAATCCGGAAACAAGGCCCGGATATAATCCGCAGCCTTTGGACGCTTGGGATGACGTGCCAGATAGACCGTGTCCCATGCATCCAGCTGTTTCATTGCTTCCTCACGCAAATGATCGATCTTCCCCCGCAGCTCATCAGCGTTAGGGTCCATGGCATCCAGCTTTGCCAGCTGGGCTTCCAGCGCCGCAATGCTGTTTTCGGCTTCCTTTATGCTCATGATGCTCTCCTTTCGTGCAGCTTCAGGATACGCAGCAAGGTATCCCGGCTGTCCTTTCGCTCCACAATGGCATCCACAAACCCTTTTTCCAGCAGAAACTCCGCCTTCTGAAAGTTGGCCGGTAGCTCTTCCTTTACCGTGGAGGCTATGACACGCTTTCCGGCAAAGCCAATCAGGCAGTCCGGTTCACTCAGAATGATATCCCCCAGCATGGCAAAGCTTGCACTTACACCACCGGTTGTCGGATGCGTCAGATAGGATATATACAGCAGGCCTGCTTCACTGTGCTTGGCCAGCGCCGCACTTGTTTTCGCCATCTGTACAAGAGAGAGAATTCCCTCCTGCATACGCGCACCTCCGCTTGTTGTAAAAATCAATAGCGGCAGCTTCTTCCTGGTCGCATATTCGATACAGCGGGTGATTTTCTCTCCGACGATCTGCCCCATGCTGCCCATAAAGAAATTGCTGTCCATCACGGCAATCGCACATTTATAGCCGCCGATGCTCGCTGCACCGCACACAACCGCTTCATACAACCCGGTCTTTTTCTGCAGACGGGAAAGCTTTTCCTCATATCCCGGGAAGCTTTGCTGCTCCTTCTTCAGGACAAGACGGCGATCCAGCTCAACAAAGCTGTTTTCATCCACCAGCTGCCGCAGCCGCTCATGGGCTGTCAGCTTCAGATGATGTGCACAATGAGGACATACATACAGATTGTGCATAAGATCCTCAAAGAGGATGCTCTGCTTGCACTGCGGACAGCTTTTATATAGATTATCCGGAGCCTCCAGCGGTTCTCTTACTGGCAGAGTTCGGCGTTTCTTAAACAGGTCCAGACGATTTTTTCGTACCTTAAATAATTGTTCCATCCTCTTTCAGCTCCTTTATAAATGATTCCATAAAGCCGGTATCGTAGCGGCCGCCGACAAATGTCGGATGATGCAGCAGCAGATACTGGAATTCAATATTGGTTTCCACGCCCTCGATCAAGAGCTCCTCCAGTGCGGAGCGCATCCGCTTGATGCATTCCAGACGGGTATCCGCATAGGTGATGATCTTGGCAATCATGGAATCATAATATGGCGGTATGGTGTAATCGTTGTATACCGCACTTTCAATGCGCACACGGCGTCCCTGCGGAAAGTTGATAAAGCTCACCTGCCCTGGACTCGGCGCAAAATTATATTTGATGTTCTCCGCATTGATACGGCATTCGATGGCATGCCCACGGCAGACGATATCCTCCTGCTTATAGGCAAGTTTGTGACCGTCCGCAATGCGAATCTGCTGTTTGATCAGATCAATCCCGCATATTTCCTCGGAAATGGTGTGCTCGACCTGTATCCGTGTATTCATTTCCATGAAGTAATATTCTCCACGGGCATCCAGCAGAAATTCGATGGTTCCCACACTGTCATAGCCGACGCTTTGGGCGGCTCGCACGGCATCCTGAAGCAGGCGCTCACGGATATCCTCCTTCAGAATATGGCAGGGTGCCTCCTCCAGCAGCTTCTGGTTGCGGCGCTGCGCGGAGCAGTCACGCTCATACAGATGCACGACATTCCCGTGCTTGTCTGCCATCAGCTGCACCTCGACATGCTTCGGCTCCACAATGAATTTCTCCATATAAACGGCATCATCCCCGAAATTTGCACGGGCCTCCGCTTTGGCCGTATCAAAGGCATCTGCCAGCTCCTCTGCACAATCCGCACGACGCATACCGCGTCCGCCGCCGCCGTTGCTGGCCTTGATCAGTACCGGATAGCCGATGCTCTCTGCCATGACTGCGGCATCCTCTACGGTTTCCAATAGATCCTTGCTTCCGGGAATAACGGGAACTGCGGCCTCCATCATGCACTGACGGGCATTGTTCTTATCCCCCATCTGCTCAATCACATCCGGATTGGGTCCGACAAAAATCAGACCGCACTGCATAACCAGACGGGCAAACTTCGCATTTTCACTCAGAAAGCCGAAGCCCGGATGAATGGCATCACAGGCAGTCATGCAGGCGGCACTCAGAATATTCTTCATATTCAGATAACTGTCATTGGCTCTAGGACCGCCGATGCATACGGCATAGTCCGCAAGCTGAACATGCAGTGCCTCTTTATCGGCTGTGGAATACACCGCAACCGTTTCGATGTTCATTTCCTTACAGGTACGGATGATTCTAACCGCGATTTCTCCACGGTTCGCAATGAGAAGTCGGCGGATCATGCGGCCTCACCGATGCGGATCAGCTCCTGATCAAATTCCACCATCGCTTCATTGGTAATCAAAATCTCCTGTACGATGCCATCCACCGGAGAAGGAATTTCATTCATGACCTTCATGGCTTCAATGATACACAGGACATCCCCTTTTTTCACATGCTGGCCGATTTCCACAAACGGTGTTCCCCCTTGGGAGCGGGCATTGTAATAGGTACCGACAAGCGGAGCCTTTACCCAGGTTCCCGCTGCCTTTTTCACCTCCGGTACAGGAAGCGGGGATGGCTGCGGTCCTGCCGCCACAGAAGTCTTTGCCTCTGCCACAGCCGTTTCCATGGACGTGCCCCTGCTGTCTGCGGCTGCCCCCTTCTCCATTTTTATTTTCATGTCATCCACTTCCAGCTCCATTTTGTGAAGTCCGCTTTCCTCGAAAACGCGGATGATGTCTTGGATCTTATCTGTATTCATGTACTTACCTCCTACGGATTTTAAAAAAGCCAAGGTATCTTGGCTTTTCTCTTGTTTACGCTTTGCTTTCCAGCAGGCTTACGATATCTGCTACGGTAACCAGCTTTGCTAATTCCTCATCCTCAATGCGTACATCAAATTCTGTCTCCAGCTCCAGAGAAAGCTCCACGGCTGCCAGGGAATCAATGCCCAGGTCATCCTTCAGGTTTGCTTCCATTTTAATCATATCTTCGTCGACGTTGATGGCCTCCATCAATACTTCTTTTACTTTTTCAAACATACTTGTTCCTCCTGTTCAAATTCACTTTGACTGCTACCAGAATAACACTACTGGTAAAGAATGTCAACTATTTTAGTTTTAAATACTAGATTTAAAAGTAAATAATAACCCTAGTATTGATTACTAGGACGATATAGTTCGGTAGTTTTGACGATTGGAATTCCAAATTTTCAAAATGCTTTGAAATTCAAATGGAATTATATTACGTTGCATCTCAAAAGTAAATAGTTTGAAGTTCAAATATGAATTTTCACATATTTTCCCATAATTTAGAAACCGGTATCAATGGCTCTGTCGTTTCATAACGGCCGCATACCTAAACACGTGCGAAGAAACAGCAACGCCTTGCTGATCTGCCCGGCATTACCTGTATTTATAGGAATATTAGGATTGCTTATACATTTGTGAACATATTCACTTTGCAAAGGAAAGGGATTACAATATCTTTAGTGCCGGTATGCATGACACGCCCTGTGTATGCATATGGTGGTTGTAAACATAGAGGAAGTACGTGAGGAGGACGACATATGTCATTTCAACTAACACTCGAGGAAGTGAATCAGGTTTTTGACACACTTCGGCAAAGCTATCGGATCTATGCTCCGAAGCGCCTGAAGAATGCGGGACGCTACTGCAATACCGATCTCATCCGCTATCAGGAAATCCGCAGTATGGAGGAAGTCGAATGGGAACAGCGCAGTGACTATTCCCCGAAGGAGGTATTCTATCCGATCAACCAGACGCTCTTTCATTTCACAGAGCATTATTTTCTTGAAAGTCAGGCGGATGAAAAGGACCTGCTGATATTTGCACGAAGCTGCGATATCCACGGGATCAGACGGCTGGATAAGATTTTTCTGGAAAACGGACCGCAGCCGGATCCCTATTATAAACGGATGCGGAACAAGGTGCATTTCATCCTAATGGAATGTCCGGAAAACGGCTGGGAATCCTGTGCCTGCTGTTCCATGGGAACAAATGTCACAGACGACTATGCCCTTGCCATGCGTCCGCTAAAGGAGGAAGGACGCGTATTGGTGGAGTGCCGCAGTGAACAGTTCGCACATCTGTTTTCTGCATTTGAACATGCAGAATTCCAGCCGCAATTCGTCAAAGAAAACAAAACGGTCGTTCAGGTACCGGATATCAGTGAGGATCTGGTGGATACCATACGATCACTGGATATGTGGAAGGACTATCAGAGCCGCTGTATCGGCTGTGGTGCCTGCAATTCTGTTTGTATCACCTGTTCCTGCTTCAACACGGTGGATACGCCCTATACGGAAAACGGAAAGAGCGGTGAGCGCCGTCGGACATGGACGGGCTGTATGAACGATGATTTCACAACGGTAAACGGCGGGCATGCCTTCCGTGATGATTATAAGGACCGCATGCGGTTTAAAACCATGCACAAGGTATATGATTTCAAGAAACGCTTCGCTACGGATTATCAGATGTGTGTTGGCTGCGGCCGCTGCGATGATATCTGTCCGTCCTATATATCCTTTACAAACATCATCAATCGTCTTCATGACGAGATAGAGCACATGAAGGAGGAAAAATGATATGAACAATCCATGGCTGCCGCAGAAGCACCGCATCCTGAATATCATAGAGGAAACCGATCTGGAATCCACCTTTATCGTTGAATTCAAAGATCCGCAGATACGGCATGGACAATTTTTTCAGCTCTCTCTGCCCAAAATCGGAGAAGCACCGATTTCCGTATCCAGCTTTACCGATTCCACGGTGGAATTTACAATTCGCAGAGTAGGCAATCTGACCAATGTTCTGTTTGACCTTCACGCAGGGGATGATATCTATATCCGCGGTCCCTATGGCAACGGCTTTCCATTAGAGGACTTCAAGGGAAAGCACATCGTCGTCATCGCCGGAGGTACCGGAGTGTCTCCGGTGCGCAGTACCCTGAATCATTATCTGCACAATCCGCAGGACTGCAGGGATGTTTATGCTATTGCAGGCTTTCGGGATGCCCAGCACGTTCTATTTGAAAACGACCTGCGTCAATGGCGGCAGGCTGCGCATTTCCATACAACGCTGACACTGGATCACGGAGAACGCGAAGGCTTTCAGGAGGGCTTTGCGATGAATTACGTAAAGGATATTCCGTTTCAGGATTTCGAGGAGGAATATGCCGTTATCATTGTCGGTCCTCCGATCATGATGAAATTCACAGCCGAGGAATGTATGAAAAACGGCGTAGGTGAAGACCATATTTATGTTTCCTTTGAGCGTAAGATGTCCTGTGCCCTGGGAAAATGCGGGCACTGTAAAATCAATGAAACCTATGTTTGTCTGGAAGGACCTGTCTTTCCGTATACCAAAGCCAAAGGGCTTGTGGATTAGGAGGTAAACGATATGTCACAGGATATGAATATCAACGCCCTTCGTACCAACTGCTTCCGTCAGTCCAAGGTCAAGGGTGAATACATGCTGCAGATGCGTGTTCCCGGCGGTCTGATACAGGCGAAGTATCTAAGCTTTGTAGAGCATCTGGCAGAAGCATATGGAGATGGCACCTTCCATTTTGGTTCCCGGCAGTGCTTCGCCATTCCAGGTATTAAATATGATAAGATCGAGGCGGTTAATCAGGAGCTGAAGGACTATCTGAAGGATGTCGAAATCGACCAGTGCGGTGTGGAAATGGAAACGGATGCCGGCTTCCCGACCATCGGTGCCCGCAATGTCATGGCCTGTATTGGCGGTATTCACTGTATCAAGGCGAATATCAACACACAGGATATGGCAAAAAAGATCGAAAAGGAGGTATTTCCGAGCCATTATCATATCAAGGCTGCGGTTGCAGGCTGTCCGAATGACTGCGCCAAGGGACACTTCAATGATTTCGGAATCATCGGTCTGACAAAGCCGACGTATCACAGTGATCTGTGTATCGGCTGCGGCTCCTGCGTCAAGGCCTGTGAATCTCATGCGACCAGAGTGCTCAGTCTGAAAAACGGCAAGATTGAAAAGGACACCTGCTGCTGTGTCGGCTGCGGAGAATGTACGCTGGTATGTCCGACCAACGCCATGCAGCGAAGCCCGAAGCCGTTCTATCGAATTCTGATTGGCGGTCGTACCGGAAAGCAGTACCCGCGTATGGGAAAAACCTTTGCGGATTTTCTGAGTGAGGATGCCGTTCTGGCAATCCTGCGCAACTGGCAGGATTTCTCTGCTGAGGTATTAAAGGGACAGCCGCGCTATCTGCATGGCGGTCATCTAATCGATATGGCAGGCTATGAAAAGTTCAAGGAGCTGATGCTGAAGGATGTCAAGCTGAATCCGGAGGCAAGGATTGCAGAAAATCTCTATTTCGCAGAAACAGAATATCGGGGAAGAATACACGTCAAGCCTGTGGAATAACCCTTGCTCTATGAAAAGCCTCCCGCTCCTGAAGCATTTTGGGTTTTCCATCAACGTGAGGTTGCATGAAAAAATCGCTCAAAATTATTATGGGATCCAAAACAGGAGTAGTATAGCTTTCTCTTTCCATAGCAATATGCATCCGGGTATCACATCCCGGATTTCTTATTCCTTCACACACTTCTTATTATTCTTATATTTCATATACATCTTATAAAATATGTGATATACTATTCATAGAAAAGATAGGAAGGAGGAGCTTTTTATGAAACGATCTGATTTTTTCACAAAGGAGCACGACATTCTGCACATCACATCCAACGCTCATACGTATCCCCTATCTGCGTTGAATAAAACAGAGCTGCTGCTCAGACCTCTCAGTCACAACAATCTTAACACGGTGATCAATGGGACACTGTTCAGCGGGAACGGCTATGAGCCCTTAAACATCTATCTCCGTTTGCAGTTTCAGGATGGGATAAATGAGGATTTGCTGTTGACGCCGCAGCCTGTAATACGTCATAATCTGGATTATTATGAGATGGTGCGACGCGGACGCAGACTGCAGGAGATTTTGAATTACTGGCTTAAGGAAATCGAAGCAACAGCAAAAACAGCTGCACAGCCACGCTAGCATTCTTCTTTTCTTTCCCAGCCTACGAAAGCACAAATAAGCAAAATGAAAGAGCGGATGTCATGCATCCGTTTTTTTCAGCCATATTCCGGTTTCTGACCATACCCAGATGTATGAAATACACAGCGCTATCGTACTCTCATCCTCTTTTCTGCATGGGCATACAGCCCGCTACTGACACAAATCCATCCCGCTTTACAAGAATACTGCACAAATCCGATTTCTTTTCATAAACTGCAGGAAAACATGCTACAATAAGATATTAGAGGAGTGATGTTATGCAGCAGGTTATCATCGTTCTGGCAGATACCACAGAACAGGCAGAAAAAAACGAGGAATTTATCGAGCTGGTACAGGCAGCCGATATGGAAATAAAAGAAACCTTTACACAGAATCTGAAAAGTATCACGCTGAAAACCTATATTGGTATCGGCAAATGTGAGGAAATCCGAACCTACCTGCAGGAGCAGGAAATCGAACGCGTTGTGTTCAATCACGACCTGAGTCCTTTGCAAATCCGCAATCTGGAGGAAATCCTACAGACACCGGTCATGGACCGTACGGAGCTGATTCTTGCTATTTTTGAAAGCCGGGCAGTCACACGTACCGCAAGGCTGCAAATTGAATGCGCACAGCTGAAAAAGCTTCTCCCGCGACTGATCGGTGCCAATACCCAGCTGGGAAGACAAAGCGGCAGCGGAAAAAACAAGGGTGCCGGAGAAAAGCAGCTGGAGCTGGATCGAAGAAGAATCAATGCACGGATTCAGGAGCTGCAAAGAGAGCTGAAAAAAATTGAAGCACAGCGGTTTAACCAGCGACGGGCAAGACAGAAATCCATGCTGCCGCTCGTATCGCTGGTCGGCTATACAAACGCCGGAAAAAGTACCATCATGAATATGCTGCTGGAGCACAGCAGTCCCAATGAGGAGGAGAAGAGGGTGCTGGAGAAGGATATGCTGTTTGCCACACTGGACACCAGCATCCGTCACATCGATCTGCCGGATGGAAAATCCTTTCTGTTATCCGACACTGTCGGCTTTGTTTCCGACCTTCCCCATGATTTAGTTGAGGCCTTCCATTCCACACTGGAGGAGGTGCAGTATGCATCCCTTCTGATTCAGGTCGTAGATGTATCCAGTGAGGAATACGCGAGACAGATGGAGATCACACAGGAAACACTGCAACAGATCAAGGCTGCCGACATTCCGATGATTACCGTATATAATAAGTGTGATCAAAGCGAATATCAGTATCCGATGGTACATGCACATGATATGTATATGAGTGCCAAAGAAACAGCCGGACTACATGAATTACTGGACTTGATTCACAGACACCTGTATCCGGACGAAAAGCATGTGGAAATGCACATCCCCTACCAGCAGACCGGCATCTATTCCCTGCTGATGAAGCACGCACATGTCATCAGCCGTAAGGATGAGGAAGACGGCATTCACCTGGATGTCGTTTTATCGGATACGCTGTATCGAAAATATCATACGTATGTAGTACGTCTGAAGGAATAAGGTCATATAAAGCATACCGCCTCCCATACCGTGATGTACCGTAGAAAAATGAAGGAAAAGCCTTTCGGAAAAGATGGAGCGTTCGCCATGTGCTTTCCTGCAGTATGGTATCAAACCGCCATATACAACACAAAAACGGATAGCCGGTAATAACCGATTATCCGTTCTTGAGTATCTAGAATAACTCGGGAAACTGGAGTTCTCCACAAAAACTTGTGGCACTCCAGTTTTTATCTATATAGTTTGTGGGGTTTGCTGTATTTTGTGTATAATATCTTCATCAGAAAGGTAAAAGAAAAGATAGAAATCTCTCCGTCCAAAGTTTGATTTCTATCCGTTCTTCTAGAACACTATGATAATAACCAATTTCCCTTCCAATTTCAAGTTAAATCAAATAATTTATGATAAAATCATTGCTTCTATTGATTTTGATTCTATTGTCTGTAATTCCTGTTCTCATCATGACTGGGCCTTTCATGCCACCTACCTTCGCTCTGTTGATTTCCTTGTCCGTAATGTGAAAATCAAGATTGTCAGAATTATCTGTCTGAACTGCGGTAAAACTCACGCCATCCTCGTCAATGATATGATCCCTTTC